>CALCBQ010000050.1 GCA_937897215.1 uncultured Clostridia bacterium
CACTGTTCAAGTCCCATTTCTTCAAGTATGTAAGCAACAGAGTCGCCAATGGCTGGAGTAGGCGCAAGAGAGAGGTCAACTATACCAAATGGAACTCCGAGTCTTTTTGATGCCTCACAAGCCACAAGCTGACCCATTCTAGTAATTTTGAATGCAGTGCGCTTAACCATATCTGCAACTTCTGTAATATTAGCATCAGGTATTTTTGAAATTGCTGAGCGTACAACACCGGGGCCGGATACACCAACATTGATTACACAGTCAGGCTCGCCAACACCGTGAAATGCGCCTGCCATAAACGGATTATCTTCAGGGGCATTACAGAATACAACGAGCTTTGCAGGACCGATACAGCCTTTATTAGCAGTAACTTCTGCAGATTCTTTGATTATTTGTCCCATCATTTTAACCGCATCCATATTAATACCTGCTTTTGTTGAGCCGACATTAACTGATGAGCAAATGTGTTCAGTTACATCAAGTGCTTCAGGAATACTACGAATGAGTGCTTCGTCGCCAGCAGCAAAACCCTTTTGTACAAGAGCAGAGTAACCACCGATAAAATTAACACCAACAGTTTGTGCTACTCTTTCAAGTGTTTTTGCATAAAGTACAGGGTCGCCTTTACCGGACGCTAACACCATTGAAATTGGTGTAACTGAAATTCTTTTATTGATAATTGGAATACCGTATTCCTTTTCAATGTCTTCGCCGGTTTTAACAAGATGCTCTGCCTTTCTTGTCATTTTCTCATAAATCTTGTCGCAAGTTGATTTTGCATCTCCTGTGCAACAATCAAGAAGAGAAATACCCATTGTAATTGTTCTAATGTCAAGATTTTCGTCTTGAATCATATTGATTGTTTCAAGTATATCGTGTGTATTTATCATTTTAATACCTCAAATCAGATTCTGTGCATTGAATTAAAAATATCTTCGTGCATAACGTGAATTGAAAGTGCCATTTCGTTGCCGATTGCAGTAACTTTATCTGAAAATTCTGTAAATGGAACGTTTGCTTTTTCAAAATCAACAAGCATAATCATACAGAACATATCCTGTAAAATAGACTGTGAAACTTCAATAACATTAACGCCATTTTCAGCGCATACGCCTGAAACTTTGGCAAGAATACCAACCATATCTTTACCTACTACAGTAATAATACCTCTCATTTTAATTACCTCCAAAATGTATTGTTAATAGTTTATCATAAAAAAACTTTTTTGTGAATATCAATATTTTTCAAAATTTGTTGAAAAATATGGTAGATTTATAGTAAAATAAACACATAAACTATTAGAGGTGTATTCCTATGTACAAAAATATTGTTGATTTACATGTCCATACCGATAATTCATTCGATGGCAATCACTCTGCAACTTTTTTCTGTGAAAAGGCAGAACTGATTGATTTAAGAGCAATTGCTTTTACTGACCATTGTGAAGTTGACCAGTATCGTGGCGATGTAAATTATGAAAAGAGAATGCTTCAGGCGTTTTTTGAAATTGCAAAAGTGCGTTCGGCATTTCGAGGTAAACTTTTAATTCTTAATGGTATCGAATTAGGTCAACCGGCTTACGATATTGAAATGGCAAATAAGATTATAGATAAACACGAATACGACCATGTTTTAGGTTCAGTTCATAATCTTCGTGGTGGAGAAGACTTTTATTTTATGAAAAATCTAACTCTCGATGAAGCAGATAAACTTCTGAAACAATATTTCAATGAAATTATTGAAATGCTTAAATGGGGCAGATTTGATGTGTTGGCACACCTTACTTATCCGTTAAGATATTTTTATTCTCAATCAAATCTTGATATAGATTTGAACAATTATAAAAAGCAAGTTGATGAAATTCTCTTAATTACAGCTCAAAGTGATAAAGCTCTCGAAATCAATACCGCAGCACTTCGTCAACCACTTAATAAACTGTCGCCTGAGGTTGATATTGTAAAACGATTTAAGGAGCTTGGTGGTAAATTTGTATCTGTTGGCTCTGACGCACACTATGCCGAGCATCTGGCGGCTGATATTGATATGGCATATAGCTGTGCTCTTGAAGCGGGATTTAATAGTATAACGTTTTTCCAAAAACATACTCCAATGCAAATGAAAATTGAATCGGAGGAATAATAATGAAAGTTAAAGTTGCTGCAAAAATTAATTTAATGCTTGATATTTTGAAAAAACTTGATAACGGCTATCATTCGCTCTTTATGATAATGCAGTCAGTTGATTTGTATGATACCATTACAGTTGAAAAGAATTTTGAAAACAAAATCATAATAAAATGTGATACTGATGGTGTGCCTTGTAATGAAAAAAATATTGCATATAAATGCGCGATGGCATTTTTTGATGCTTGCAATATAAAAGAGCAAGGAATCACTATTGAAATCGAAAAGAATATTCCAATGGCAGCAGGCACTGCAGGCGGTAGTGCAGATGGCGCAGGCGTGCTTTATTGTCTTAACAAAATATATAATACAAATCTTTCACAGAATAAACTTTGCGAAATTGGTGCAACTGTGGGTGCTGATATTCCATTCAGCCTGACAGGTGGTACTGCAATTGCGCTTAATACTGGCAATGTAATTGCTCCTGTAAAGGATTTACCAGAGTGTTATATTGTGCTTTGTAAACCTGACCAAGATGTTTCAACTCCTGAAGCGTATGCTCAGTTTGATGCACTAACCCGAGTGCGCCACCTTGACCGTGTGTCTATGATTGAAGCGGTTGCAAACGGCGATTACGAAAAAATCTGTGCATATTGTGGTAATGTGTTTGAACAAGCCGTTGAAGTACCTAAAAGACCTCATATTAAGGGTGTTATGAGAAAATGTGGTGCAGATACATGCTGTATGAGTGGTAGTGGTCCAACTGTTTTTGGGTTGTTTAGTGATAAAGAAAAAGCAGAGGATTGTTATGACAAACTTTCAAAGAAATATGATAGTGTATATCTTTGTAAGCCATCAAATAAGGGAATTATAGAAATTGTATAGGGGAATGTTTTATGAAAAAACACCTTGAGTATATGCAAGAGAAATTAGAAAAATTACAGAATAAGATTGCAGTAAAATATAAGCCATACGCAGATGCTTTATACAATTCTGTTCAGGCTTATGCAAACAAAAACGGTTATTCTTTCTCGGGTATATCGTTAGATGATAACAACGATTATACTGTAACCGTGCAATATGATAAGTTTTCTGTCAATTATATTTTTGATTGTTCAGCATCTCGTGGATACTCATTTATGGAAGGTAATGAGTGTGATAAAAATGATTTGGGGGTCGGTGGGTTATATATCCGCTTTAAATTTCATTTTTCAGACATTGTTTTTTCACCGTATGATATACACAATGCTCTTGAATTAACTGATTTTTACACATTTGATTTTCACGAAATAGAAAGTCCTGATGACCTTGAAAAGCATTTAAAAATTTTAATTGATTTCATAGAGAAAAATCTTGTTGGAATAAATAATATTGCTGATAATGAAATGCTACATAAAA
>CALCBQ010000051.1 GCA_937897215.1 uncultured Clostridia bacterium
AGAATTGACGATGCTCTTATTAACGAAATTGCTACTAACGAAAAAATTGTAAAATATATGGACGTTCCGCTTCAGCATTGTAGCAAAAATGTCCTTAAAAGAATGAATCGTCATGGCGACCGTGAAACTCTCACAGCATTACTTAACAAAATTCGTGAAAGTATTCCTGATGTTACAATCCGCACAACATTTATTGCAGGATTCCCTGGCGAAACCGAAGAAGAATTTAACGAACTCTGCGAATTTATTGAAGAAATGCGTTTTGAAAGAATGGGCTGCTTTGCTTATTCTGAAGAGGAGGGTACTCCTGCCGCAAAGCTTGACGGAATGTTAGATAGTGAAATCCGTGCAGACCGTGCTGATATTATCAACGAGCGTCAGAATGTAATTCTTGACGAAATCAACGATTCGCTTGTTGGCAAAACACTTTACACAATCGTTGAGGGTTACGATTCTTACTCTGACTCATATTTTGGCAGAACAACTATGGATGCTCCTGAAATTGATACTCAAATCAGTTTTACTTGTGGATATGAATTAGACGACGGCGACATTGTAGAAGTTGAAATAATCAATGTAGTTGACGGCGAATTAACAGGAGAAGTTATATGAAACTAAATGTACCCAACATTCTTACAATTGCAAGAATTTTCATAACACCTGTTTTTCTTGTTGTAATACTTGCGGATACTCTTCCTCATAAATTTTTAATTGCTTGCATTATTTTCTCAATCGGCTCAATTACTGACGCTATTGATGGCCACCTTGCAAGAAAAAATAATCAGATTACAAACTTTGGTAAATTTTTAGACCCTATTGCCGATAAAATTCTTACAACTTCAGCACTTCTTGCATTTATGAGTATGGGACTTTGCAATATCTGGATTGTAATGCTGGTGTTAACCCGTGAATTTGCAATCGCATCTGTAAGAATGATTGCAGCGGCAGGGGGAGTAGTGATTCCCGCAAACATCTGGGGCAAAATAAAAACAGTAAGTCAAATGACCTTTACAATTCTTATTATGCTTTTAGGCGAAGTGTGGGAAATCATCTCAAACATAAACATAGAATTGTTCGAAAAACTTCCCAATTTGTCATTAATTTCAAATGGACTTCTTTGGATTACTGCAATTTTGACCATTATTTCAGGTGTAATTTACTTAAATGACAGTAAAAAAATAATAGATTTCACAAAGTGATTGCATTTTGTAAATTTGTGTGTTAAAATAGCATAGCATATTAATAAAGACTATGACCGAAAAGAGTAGCAATTGTGTTTTTATCAGAGATTATGGGTCATCGGCTGAAAGCCCGTATTAAAAAACTTTTGTGAAGTGCATTCGTGAGTCGGTATGGGGAAATACATACCCGTGTTGTTGCGTTATAAACTACTCGAGTTATAAATCGAAGTGGAACCGCGATTATTCGCCTTCGTTTGCATTTGTGCAAATGAGGGCGTTTTTTATTAAGAAATCACGTAGTGGCAGGCTTCCACGCCTGCATTTTTCCGCAAATATATATTGGAGGAATAAAGTTGTTTGACAGATTAATTGAAGACATAAAAACAGTCAAAGAGCGAGACCCTGCTGCATCGGGTTTTTTAGAAATCTTGTTCTTGTATCCCGGTCTTAAAGCGATAAGGTCTCACAGAATCGCAAACTGGTTTTATCGTCATAATATGAAATTTTTTGCCCGTGCCATTTCTCAGCACTCTGCAAGAAAAACAAATATTGAAATACATCCCGGTGCAACAATCGGCAGACGCTTCTTTATTGACCACGGTACAGGTGTTGTAATCGGCGAAACTGCTGAAATCGGCGATGATGTTACAATTTATCAAGGCGTAACACTTGGCGGTACAGGTAAAGACACCGGTAAGCGCCACCCAACAATCGGCAATGGTGTTATGATTGGTTCAGGTGCTAAAGTTTTGGGGCCTTTCAAGGTTGGCGACAATTCAAATATTGCATCAGGCGCAGTAGTGCTTGATGAAATTCCTGAAAATTCAACTGCTGTCGGTGTACCTGCCCGCGTTATTAAAAGAAACGGAAAACGTGTTGACAATCTTGACCAAGTGCATATTCCTGACCCTGTTTCGCAGGAATTCTGTAGATTAAATGCAAAAATCGAAAAATTAGAAAAAGAGTTAGCAAAATATAAAGGAGAAGAAAAATAATGAAAATTTTTAACACTCTCACAAGAAGAAAAGAAGAACTTAAAACAATTGTTCCAAACGAATTGAAAGTTTATGCTTGCGGACCAACAGTATATAACTTCATTCATATCGGTAACGCTCGTCCTCTTTGCGTGTTCGATACTTTCAGAAGATATATGGAGTATCGTGGATATAAAGTGAATTTCGTTCAGAACTTTACTGATATTGACGATAAAATTATCCGTCGAGCTAACGAAGAAGGAACAGACTATAAAACTGTTTCTGAAAAATATATTGAAGAATTCTGGGTTGACGCAAAGGGTATGAATGTGCGCGAAGCAACTGTTCACCCTAAAGCAACAGAAAATATTGACGAAATTATCAATATCGTAAGTACTCTTATTGAAAAAGGTTATGCTTATGCAGTAGATAACGGCGATGTTTACTTCAGTCCTAAAAAGTTTAATGAATACGGCAAATTATCACATCAGCCACTTGAAGACCTTGAAGCAGGTGCTAGAATTAACGTTGAAGAGGTTAAACGTGAGCCAATGGACTTTGCTCTCTGGAAGAGTGCAAAACCGGGCGAACCATACTGGGAGTCTCCTTGGGGACACGGCAGACCGGGTTGGCATATTGAATGCTCAGCAATGGTAAGAAGATACCTTGGCGAAACTATTGATATCCACTGTGGCGGTCAGGACCTTGTATTCCCACACCATGAAAATGAAATTGCACAAAGTGAGTGCTGCAATGGTGTTCCTTTTGCAAATTATTGGATGCACAACGGATTTATCAGTGTTGACAATGTAAAAATGTCAAAATCTCTTGGCAATTTCTTCACAGTTCGTGATGTAGCTAATGAATACGGCTATGAGCCAATCCGTTACTTCCTTATTTCTTCTCATTACAGAAGTCCAATCAACTATAGCGTTGACATTATCGAGCAGTGCAAAGCAAGTCTTGTTCGTCTTTACAACTGCCGTGAAAGTCTTGATTTTGCATTAAAGAATGCAACAAATGTAGTAGTAGAGAATGCGGACGAAATCAAAGCAAAACTTAATTCTCGTAAAGACCAGTTCATTACTGCTATGGATGACGACCTTAACACAGCAGATGCAATTACTGCTATATTTGAACTTGTTAAGGATATCAACACAACAGTTATTACTGACGCACCTAACAAAGAACTTGTTGAACTCGCAACAACTCTTTTTGATGAGCTTACAGGTGTACTCGGTCTTGTTTACAACAGAAAAACAGAAAGCCTTGACGACGAAATCG
>CALCBQ010000052.1 GCA_937897215.1 uncultured Clostridia bacterium
CAGGTGGTATTTACTTCGGCGAAAGAGGTCGCAAAGAAGTTGACGGCAACCCTGCTGCATACGATACTGAAATGTATTCAGTTCCTGAAATTGAGAGAATTGCAAGAACTGCTTACGAAATGGCTATGAAGCGAAATAAGAAACTTACAAGCGTTGACAAGGCAAACGTGCTTGAAAGTTCTCGTCTTTGGAGAGAAACTGTAATCAAAATGTCTGCTGAATACCCAGAAGTTGAGCTTTCTCACATGTACGTTGACAACTGTGCTATGCAGTTAGTTAGAAACCCAGGGCAATTTGATGTTATTGTTACTTCAAACATTTTTGGGGACATTCTTTCTGACGAGGCATCTATGATTAGTGGTTCAATCGGTATGTTGGCATCTGCATCTTTGGCAACCGGCAAAATGGGGCTTTACGAGCCAATTCACGGCTCTGCACCTGATATTGCAGGTCAACAGAAGGCAAACCCACTTGCAACAATCCTTTCTGCTGCTATGATGTTACAGTATTCATTTGATGAAAAAGAAGCTGCAAAGGCTATTGAAGATGCAGTTGATGAGGCATTAAGAACGGCTCGTACACCTGACATTTATGAAGATGGCTTTAAGAAAGTTACAACAAGTGAAATGGGCGACCTTGTAGTGTCATTGTTGAAATAATTATGAAAACACTTTATATTAGCGATATGGACGGTACTCTTTTACAGAACAATGGTAAAATGAGTGAATTCACAAAAGAAAAACTGAATGATTTTTATAAAAAGGGTATCCCCTTTTCTGTGGCTACTGCTCGCAGTATGGTTAGCGCTACTCCACTTTTAGAGGGTGTGCATTTTGCTGCCCCCATTGTGCTTATGAATGGTGTTTTTGTGTATGATACTGAAACAAAAAAAGCAGTTAAACACCACGAAATTGAACACTCTGCACTACAAAAAATTCTTGATTGCTTTTATGAGAAAAATCTTCATCCATTTATGTTTTTATATAGTGATGATTACAAGCTGTCAATCAAATACACCGAGTTTGACAACGATGGTATGAAAGAATTTTACAATATGCGAGTTGATATGTTAGAGGGTAGATTTACACAAACCGACGATTTGACCAACATAGAAAAAGGGCAACACCCCGTGTATGTTAACTACTACGCGTTGCCCCAATATCTTGATGAAGTTGTTGAGAAACTTAAATCAATACCCCAGATTGATTTTGCATATTATAAAGACTCGTATTCTGACGACTGGCTTGTTGAGATTTATGCAAACACAGCGTCAAAAGCAAATGGGGCTCGCGAGGTTGCAGAAATTGTTGGTGCAGAAAGTATTACCGCTTTCGGCGATAACCTTAACGATTTGGTAATGCTCGGTGGTGCAGACACGGCTGTTGCAGTGGAAAACGCTGTGTCAGAAGTTAAAGTAATTGCAGATGTAATAATCGGCACAAATACTGACGATAGTGTTGTAAAGTATATTATAGAAAAAGAACGCTTGTAATTTTACAAGCGTTCTAATTTTTTGCTTTTATATAATTGCAACTAATCCGTTTAAGGCTAAATCAAGATATAGGGCATCAAAACTATCAACTGCACCGTCATAGTTCAAATCACAACGGTCAAACATATAAACATCAGCAATTTCTGCCGTCGTAGAGGCAATTTTCACAAGCAGTGCGTAATCGTCTGCATTAACTTCGCCGTTGCCGTCTGCATCGCCTTTTATGGTTGATGGACCACTGCCATTAATAAACAAATCAAGAATAATTACATCAAGTCCGTCAATAGTGCCGTCTTCATTCATATCCCCCGCAAGAGTGATTGTGAATGTAGGCATTTTTTCCACAAGGGCAATTTCGCAAAGGATTTTATAGTCTTCACTATCAAGTTTGCCGTTAAAATCCACATCGCCTTTTGTAAAGTTTTCAAGGTCTATGAATTTAATGTTGTTCTCCTTAGCAAACGAATGTGCAACCGTATCAGCAAAGCCATAAATCGTAATATTTTCTGCATTTGAAACAGCATCAGGGTAAATCTTTGTTACAGAACTTGGAATTACCACATTCTTACACTTTATAGCGCCACTTACAATCTGTGTTGTGCCGTCTTTCACAATAATTTCATCGCCATTTGCAACCACAAGACGAGTTCCCATATAAAGGGATTCGTTATCCCAATTTTTAGGATTATTATAAAATCCCGTATTGATAAACGAGGTTGAATGAATTTCTGTGGTTTCTGAAAAATCGAAAACCCCAAGGGACTCACAACCATCAAAAGCATATTGACCGATTGCAAGCAAAGAGCGTGGGAATGTGATTTCTTTTGCATTTTCGCACCCTGCAAAAGCGTAATCTGCCACTACTGTTGTGCCGTCTTTAATGTGATAAACGCCCTCGTATTCACAATGTATAAGAGCGGTGCCTAAATACAGATATTCAAGCACGGGGGCTAAAATATCTTCCCATTGCACTGTATCTTGCACACCTGACCCGCCAACGCTTACATTACCGCCACTTGTGTTATCTCGTTTAAGTTTCCAGTTATTTTTATTGTTATAAAAAGCGGTATTATAAATAGCATTTTTACCGATATGAGTTACAGTTGCAGGCAGAGAAATTGTTGCAAGAGAAGTACAATTTTCGAATGCGCTTGTGCCTATATCTTCAACGCCCTCACTGATTGTTACGCTTTTAAGATTTTCATTATCTTTGAAAGCATTATCATTTATTTTTACAACGGCTTTACCGTCGATTTCGGCAGGAATTGTAAGTTGAGTACTTGTTCCGTTATAGCCTGTAATCACGATTTTTTCATTTTGGATTTCATAAGAATAATCGCCATAAGTCAATGCAAAAGACGGTAAATTAAATGAAAATGCGCATAAAAGCATTACAATAGAAAGAAAAACTGATATTGATTTTTTCATTTCTGCACCGTCCTTTCATAATTATATGAGTATTTTAACATTATTACAATATTTTTGCAAGGAATAAAAGTAATTAGATAAAATTGAGTTTATTGACTAACGAATGTATTTATGATATATTTCATACAGAGGTGTTATTATGAAAAGGTTTATTGCATTAGTTTTGTGCTTTGTTCTGTTGATTTCTGCGGTTGGATGCGGTCAGAAAGAGCCGACAGACAACAACACTACAACTACAACTGAAGAAAATGGTTTGTGGGATGATAATCAAGACTCAACTACAACACAAAATTCAACAGAAACTACTACAAAAAAAGAAACTACAACCAAAAAAGAAACAACTACAAAGAAGGAAACAACTACTAAAAAACCGGTTGATACAGGTATAAAGTCAATTAAAACAAAGGATTATGAAACATCATCTGCAACGCAGACGGTTTATTACCCTGACAATATTGGCGTTGTTTCAAAGCCATACCCTGTAATTGCATGGGCTAACGGCACAATGGTTACTGCTGGATTTTATGACAAATTGCTTGTTGAAATTGCTAAAGGTGGTTACATAGTTGTTGCTTGTGATGAGTCAATGTCGGCAGACGGCAAGGCTCAGATTGCATCTATTGACTTTATTTTAGAAAAGAATAACGATAAAAACGATATTTTCTATAACAAGATTGATACAAATAAAATCGGCGTAATTGGTCATTCACAAGGCGGCAGAAGCTCAGTAAACGCGGCAGTTGCGGATTCAAGAATCGACTGTGTAATTTCGCTTGCCGGTAGCAATTTTGATTACGAGGTTGAGGGACTTAACAAACCCACTTTCTTTATTGCAGGCACAAATGATATGATTGTTAGCCCATCACAATGGATTGAGCCGGCTTACGAAATTGCAGAAGGTCCAACAGTTTATGCATCACTTAACCAGGCAATTCACACCACTTGCAGTACTAATCCTGAAAAATATTCAGGTTATATTCTTGATTGGTTTGATAGTTGGCTTAAAAATGATTCAAGTGCTCTTAATACATTCAAAAACGGTGGTAAGTTATCAAAAGACAGTGCTTGGGTAGATTTTAAGTGTAAGAATATATAAAGATAAGGGACTTCGTTTGAAGTCCCTTTAATTTTTGTCGATATGCAATCTTCAATTGCTCGATATTTTTACTACGCAAAATCGATATGTTTTCGTAATACTCAAACTCGATATGATATAAATCCTCGTTCACGAAGTGAACATATCCGAGTGCTTTAGCACATATCGAACGCACCAGCGTATATCGAAAATCCGTACGGATTTATATCGATGCAAAATCAAAGATTTTGCAACTTTATACTCTTTTCATTTTTGAGAATTTTTCGCCCCAAGAGTTTGCCCAACTCTCACAATAAAGCTTATAATATGAAACATTATTCTTTTCGCGGTATTTTGCGAAGCAGTTGCACCAGATAACTGACGGAATTGCAACAACAGGGTAATAAAGAGGTCCTAAAAGTAAGCATTGCCAGGTGTGGCCGTATTCGTGGATTCTTGTGTTATATGTCCACTCTTTATTTGGATGGTCTTTTCGCATAAATATAAATGTACCCATTGAAAGACCGCCTTGATTCCAAGGCATATAAACAATATTTGCATAGCCGAATTTCTGATGGTCATATCCTAACACCTTTGTACAGATAAGATATGCAATACCACCTACAATATTTACTGAAAATCCCCAAGTCCATTGAACAACATAAAAGAAAATATCAAACAACTTACTTCTTTTATATGTTGGTGCAGTTTGATTTATATCAATATTACTCATAGTTATCTCCCCTATTCTGCTTTCGCCATTAACTCTTTTTTAAGCAATTCTGCTTCTACGAGAATAATATAATTTCCGTTTTCGTCTTTATCGAGTGTATGACCCTCTGTTTCATCATTATCACGACCGAGCCAAGTATCTTCTAACTTATGACCTGTAAGCACATAGCAACGGTCTTTTTCTTCATCAGTAAGAGTAACACTGCCATATTTATGCTTTGTAGCAATAGCGGCACGAATCATTGTGTGGTCGTCTTTTGTCATTTTAAAGTTTCTTAAAAGAATGTAAGAAACAAGTGCGCAAATCATAGGAATTACTGCAACACAAAGTCGAATACCGAAAATTGCAGAGTCAGGTTGCTCAACAAATTCAGTTGCCTCATTATTTGTATCAAGACCAAATCCACCAAGAATAAGTGTAACAATAAATGTGTTAATACCACCTGTAACCTGTTTTACCATTGTATTGCAAGTTGACACAACGCCTTCACGACGACGACCTGTAATCAATTCGTCAACGTCAGTTAAGTCTGGGAAAACATTGTTACAAACAAAGCCTATTCCACTCATACCGAATGGGTAGAAAACAACACCCATAAGCATTAAAACAAGCATAAATATTGATTTTGGTGTATCTGGTTTACTTGCTGTAACAACAAGTGCAATTCCAAGACCTAAAATCATAAATGGAGTTACAATCTGACCACATTTTTTCTTGCCGTGCTTCATTGTAAGGGCATAGTTGAGTGGGAATGCTGCTGACTCGAAAATACCTGCAAAAGTGTTGAACAATGGGTAAAATCTATACATATTTGCAAGGAATGTTACGTAATAGATGTATGAAGTTGAGTAAAAGCTTCTTGCAGTTTCCCAGAAGAAACTAATGCCGAAATATTGTCTGAAAGACTTGCTTTTAAATACAAGCACATACTCTTTAAGTGCAGATTTCAAATCAAGCGGCTCATTCTTCATATCAAGTGAACTTGGCTCTTTAACGAGTTTGAATGTGCCGTAAATTGAAATGCTATACATAGTTGCAAGAATTATACCTGCAACAAAGAATGGCATTTTTGCATCTCTGTTAAGTCCGTCAGAAAATCCGAATACTGAAAGTAAAATAAGCAAAATAATATATGACGGAATCATACCACAAGAGTTAAAAATGTAACTTACTGATGTGTATTGTGTACGCTTATTGTATTCAGGTGCAAGTTCCGGAAGCATTGCAGTATGTGGCACTGCAATAATTGTATATGCTGTTTTGTAAAGCACATAAGCAAACACAAAGTATGCAACCGTCATATAGGGATGCTTTTCGCCATCAAGTCCGAAAGAATTCCAAAGCATTATGTATGAAACAAATACAAATGGAATACCCCATTTTAAGTATGCACGATGTCTGCCATACTTTGAGCGTGTTCGGTCAGTAATAATACCCATAATCGGGTCGTTGATACCGTCCCACACAACTGCAATCATAGTTATAAAGCCTGCATAACGAATATCAAGTCCTACTACGCGAGTAAGGAATATACTGAAATACATACTGATTATGTAACCGCCACCACCAATAAAAATATTGGTAAAGCAGTAGTATATCATAGGCAGTACTGTATCTTTGAATGTACCCTCAATGCCTATGGCTTTTTTGAATTTTTCGCCCATAGTATCATCCTATCACGTTTAATAATATTAACATTGGACCCCTCAGTCATTTTCTCGTGAAAATGACAGCTCCCCTTTCAGGGGAGCCGAGAGCCACTGTTCTATTTTAATCTTTTATTTTTTCTACAAGGATTGTAACAGCGTTTTCTAAAGTTTTAACCTCAACAAAGTCGTGGTTGCCACCATTTTCGCCGTCAAGAGTCCAGTTAACCGGCTTTTCGAACCAGAATTTAAAATTCTTGCCGTGTCTTACAACAAGATTTTCGTTATGAAGAACATCCTTTGTAACAAACATATCACGCAATATGGTAACAAGGTCTGCAGGATTTTTTGGCATTCTGATAAGTGCTAACTCGTGAAGTCCGTCATCAAACAACACCCCTGCTTTTGTAAGCACAGGGAATCCTGCAACAGAATAAGAATTTGAAACGCCACCATAGAAGAAATTGCCCTCTATAATTTCGCCATCTTCACATTCAATTTTTGCCTTAAATCCCTTGATTTTATGAACTTCTTTAGCAGTTTCCCAGTAGTATGCTCCCCTACCGATTTTGTTCTTGAGTTTCTGCTTTGCCTTATATGAAACATCACAGAAATTGCCGAAACAAGAAACATAAATAAACTGTTCATCCTCGTTAAAATCGCCTATATCAACCTTCATTTCTTTGCCGTTGATAATAGTATCAACTGCCTCAAGAGGATTTGTAGGAATATGCAAGGAGTGTGCAAAATCGTTTGTTGTGCCCATAGGGATATAACCGATTTTAGCATTACTCTCAAGTGTCATAACACCACAGATAGTCTCTTTAAGAGTACCGTCGCCGCCGCAACAAACAATTACATCTTTGTCTTCGCCGTAGTTGAGTGTTACAACAGTTGCATTTTTGTCAATTTCAGTATAGCGTGTTTCAACATCATAGCCCACATCCTGAAATCTTTTAACAATTTCAGGAAGGAAGTCAACACCACGCTTTTTACCTGCAATAGGATTGATAATAAGCAGAAGTTTTTTCATATCAGAACTCCAATTTTTTATTGATGTAATCAACGAGCTCATCGATTGGCATTCTTACCTGTTCCATAGTATCTCTATCACGAACAGTTACGCAGTTGTCAGCCTCTGTTTCGTCGTCGCCAACTGTCTGGAAGTCAACTGTAATACAGAATGGTGTACCGATTTCGTCTTGTCTTCTATAACGCTTACCGATTGAACCTGCGTCATCATACTCTACATTGAAATACTTTGAAAGCATTTCGTAAATTTCGTCAGCCTTGTCGCCAAGTTTCTTTGAAAGTGGAAGAACCGCTGCCTTAACAGGTGCAAGTGCAGGATGGAAATGCATAACAACACGAGTGTCATTCTTTTCTGCATCAACAACCTCTTCGTCATAAGCTTCTGTAAGGAGTGCCAAGAAAAGACGCTCAACGCCCAAAGAAGGCTCAATAACATAAGGAATATATCTTTCATTTGTTACCTGGTCAATATATTCAAGATTTTTACCACTTGTATTACTGTGCTGTGTAAGGTCATAGTCTGTTCTGTCAGCAATACCCCAAAGTTCGCCCCAACCGAATGGGAACAAATATTCAAAGTCAGTTGTTGCCTTTGAATAGAAACAAAGTTCTTCAGGGTCGTGGTCGCGAAGACGAAGATTTTCAGGTTTCATACCGAGTGAATAGAGCCAATCACGGCAGAAACCACGCCAATACTCAAACCATTCAAGGTCAGTACCAGGTTTGCAGAAGAATTCAAGTTCCATCTGTTCAAATTCACGAACGCGGAAAATGAACTTACCGGGGGTAATTTCGTTACGGAAAGATTTACCAATCTGTGCAACACCGAATGGGAGTTTCTTTCTTGTTGTTCTTTGAACATTCTGGAAGTTTACGAAAATACCCTGTGCTGTTTCAGGACGAAGGTAGATTTCAGATGTTGAGTCTTCTGTAACGCCTTGGAATGTTTTAAACATAAGATTGAATTGACGAATATCTGTAAAGTTGTGAGCGCCACAGTCAGGGCAAGGAATAGCGTGTTCTTTAATGTAGTTTGCCATTTCTTCGTTTGACCAGCCCGCAACATTTGTACCGTCAAAATTTTCAATAAGATTATCTGCACGGTGTCTTGTTTTACACTGACAACAGTCCATAAGTGGGTCAGAGAAACCGCCAAGGTGTCCCGAAGCCACCCAAGTCTGTGGATTCATAAGAATTGCAGAGTCAAGACCTACATTATATTTGTTTTCTTGGATGAATTTCTTTCTCCATGCTTTTTTGATGTTTTCTTTAAGTTCAACACCAAGTGGACCGTAATCCCAAGTATTTGCAAGTCCGCCATAGATTTCACTACCTGCATAAACGAAACCTCTACCCTTTGAGAGCGCCACAAGTTTATCAAGTGTTTTTTCTGTATTAATCATAAATGATTTTCAGTCCTTTTATATATTTTGATTTATATTTTTTTAAAGTTATTCTGCAAGTCCCTGTTTTGCCTTTTCAAATGTATCCTGAATTTCTTTTTCAGGTGCTTTTGTAAGAAGTGAAACTACTACAATAGTGATTGATGCAAGAATAAATGCAGGGAGAAGTTCGTAAATTGCGAATACACCACCGAGTTTTGCGATTACATATTTCCATACGAAAATCATAACGCCACCGACTACCATACCTGCAAGTGCACCCCATTTTGTTGTACGTTTCCAGAAAAGTGCAAAAAGTACAACCGGTCCGAATGCAGCGCCAAATCCCGCCCATGCAAATGAAACGATTTCAAAAACTGAGCCCTCGTCTTTTGCCCAAATAACACCAACAATAGCAATAACAACAACTGTTAAGCGAGCAACAATCATTGATGCTTTCTGTGAAAGTGTTTTTCCAAAGAATTCTTTAACAATATTCTGTGAAACTGCAGACGCCGCTGCAAGAAGCTGTGAGTCAGATGTTGACATTGTTGCAGCAAGAATACCTGCAAGAATTACACCT
>CALCBQ010000053.1 GCA_937897215.1 uncultured Clostridia bacterium
ACGAAGTTTTGACGGAAGGGGGGCAAAGACCCCTACAAACTATAATTTATCGAATTTAATAAACAAAAATGCTCGGCAGATTGCCGAGCATTTTTTACTTATCATCTTTTCCGTATTTTTTATTTCGCTTTTCAACTCGTTTTTCGCGGATTTTCTCAAATGCAATTTCCATAACCACAAAAAGTACAATCACAAGAATTGCAAAGAAAATACGAATAGGAGTAACTGTTAATTCATTCGAATACTTAACTGTTTTTTCTGCGAATGCCGTTATGGTAAAACTCAGGCATAAAACTACCGAAAACAGTATAGTATTCAGTTTTTTTATGCCATTTTTCATTTTTTATTCCTCAATTTCTTTGACTGCAATACCAAGCTCATCAAGTTGAAGTGTATCAACAGGAGATGGACATTCTGTCATTGGCTCACTTGCATTCTGGAGTTTAGGGAATGCAATAACATCACGAAGTGAATCAGCACCAATCATCTGCATAACAAGACGGTCAAGGCCAATACCCATACCGCCGTGTGGTGGAGGGCCAAACTTGAATGCGTCTGTTAAGAAGCCAAATTTCTCGTATGCTTCTTCGTCAGAAAGGCCAAGAAGTGTAAACATTCTCTTTTGAAGTGCAGGGTCAGTAATACGAATTGAACCACTTGAAAGTTCTACACCATTAAGAACAAGGTCATAAGCCTTTGCGCGAACTTGAGCCTTGTCTGTTTCAAGATATTCTAAACATTCATCCATAGGAGAAGTGAATGGGTGGTGCATAGCCACAAAAGTTTGTGAATCTTCGTCCCACTCGAAGAATGGGAACTCTGTAATCCAAAGAAGATTAAATTTATCTGTTGGAATAATGTCGAGTTTCTTTGCAACTTCTTGACGGAGTGCGCCGAGCACTGAAAGAACACCGTTGTTCTTTGTGTCAGCAATAATTAATACAACGTCGCCTGTTTCTGCCCCTGCTTTATTAAGGAGTGCAGTCATTTCGTCTTCTGTAAGGAATTTTGCGAATGAAGATGCAAGTCCGTCAGGCATAAGACGAGCAAATGCAAGTCCCTTTGCACCAATACCACGAACAAACTCTGTAAGTTTATCAATTTCTTTTCTTGTAAGAGTATTGACTGCATTTTTAGCTGTGATACAGTAAACGGCACCACCTGCTTCAAGTGCAGATGTGAATACACCGAAACCGCAACCCTTAACTACATCGCCCAAATCACAAAGTTCCATTTCGTAACGAGTGTCAGGCTTGTCAGAGCCGTAACGCTCCATAGCGTCTTTATAAGTAAGGCGTGGGAGTGGCAATTGAATATCAACACCCATTGCTTCTTTGAATACACGCTGAATATAACCCTCGCCCATATTCATAACATCGTCAACATCAACAAATGACATTTCAAGGTCAATCTGTGTGAATTCAGGCTGACGGTCAGCACGAAGGTCTTCGTCGCGGAAACAACGAGCAATCTGCATATATCTGTCAAAACCTGCTACCATTGAAAGCTGTTTGTATAGCTGCGGAGACTGTGGAAGTGCATAGAAACTGCCGTTGTGAATTCTTGAAGGTACCAAGAAGTCGCGAGCGCCTTCAGGAGTTGAACGGATAAGCATTGGAGTTTCAATTT
>CALCBQ010000054.1 GCA_937897215.1 uncultured Clostridia bacterium
CCCCCCTTGCGGGGGAGCTGTCGCGAAGCGACTGAGGGGGGATAATCTAAATTTGCAACGCAGTTTCGACACTTTGCGCTTTGCATTTTGCACTTTGCATTCTGTTAGACAAACTATAATTTGTATAAGAGTTAGTTGCTTGACTTTTAATCTTTGAAATGATATCATTATCAAGCACAATTTTAATATGCGGACGTGGCGGAACTGGCAGACGCGCAGGTCTCAGACTCCTGTGGATATTGCTTCCTTGTGGGTTCAAGTCCCATCGTCCGCACCAAATATAGAGTTCATACTTTTGTATGGACTCTATATTTTTTGTTGATTAAATGGGGCTTGAACCCTTAAAACACAATAAATAATCCCCACAAGTTTTTGGCTTGTGGGGTTTAGTTTATTCTTCTGTTGTAGTTACTTCTTCTGTTGTTTCTATTGGTGTTTCAGGAACTATTTCAAGTTCTTTCTTTTTCTTGCTCTTATCTTTTGTTACGAATCTGTCGCAGGTTGCGATAAGACCAGGAAGAACAAATAAGATGAGAAGTATTGCAGAAAGTGCGCCAATTGAGATAATTCGGCAAATCTGTGCGATTGTTGGGTCAACAGGGCTGAATCCGATAGCACCTGTTACGATTACCATAATAAGACCTGATGTAAGAATTGTATGGATTGAGCCATTATAAGCACTTAAAAGTGCGCCCTTAATATCCATTGTCTTACGGTTTTCACGGTAATAGTTTGTAAAGAGAATACCATAGTCAATTGTAGCACCCATCAAAATACATTGAACAATAAGAAGTGCCAAGTAATAGATACTATAACCTGCAAGTCCGTTCACTGTCATTGTTACGTAAACACCGCATTGAACAAGCAACACAAGGGCTGCAGGAATAATCAATGAACGGAATGTGAAAAGAACAACTATGAAAATTGCAATTGCAGTTAAAAGTGTAATCGTAAGAAGTTCTTTATCAAAACTTTGTTCCATTTCATAACTCATTGGAGTATTACCAATAAGATAGACTTTATTTTCAAGGTTATCGTCAAACAACGCTGTAATACTTGCCATAAACTTACTTGTTTCTTCTGACTCGGTAGGAAGTGATGTTTCAACCATCATAAGTGAATACTCTTTACCCAAAAGTTGATTGATACCATCATCAAGTTGAGTTTTCATTCCTTTTATATCATTCTTCATATTCTCGTCAAGAAGTGAAGCAAATCTTGGGTCGTTCAACATATCTTCTGACACATAACGGAACATTTCTTCAATAGTAAGAGTCCATTCAGGGTTGCTGTTTTTAAGCCCTGAATTATAAAGATAAAGCATTTCAATTGTGCTTGAATTAAGCTCATCTGAAAGTCCGCCAAGCATACCCGCCATTTCGCTTGCGGTATATGATTTGCCCGAAACAACCGCATTTATAATTGTTTTTGCACTCTTTAATTTGTTTGCAGTATCTGCATCAAAGAAACTTGCATAATCTTTATTATTGAGCACATCGCTATCAATAAATTTCACGAAATTCTGAACTGAAATTTTCCAGTTACTTGTATCGCCGTAATTACAGATATAAAGAAGATAAAGTTGTTTAATTTGTGTAGAGTCAAAGCCTACAATATCTGCCATTTGTGATGGTGTAAAGGCTTTACCTGAAACCGTTGCATTTACAATCTTTTTACCTGTTTCTATCTGTGAAAGCTGGTCCGCTTCCATCATTGAACCAAAGGTCTCTTTATTAGCATCAACAAAATTTATAAGCTCTTTAACTGACATTTTATGAGTACACTCAACAATGTTCCATGCAACATAGTCAGCAATAACATCGTCATAAACTACATTACCGTTAGTTTTCTGGTACTCATAATGGTAAGCATAAAGAAGAAGTACATCGTCTTCTGCAATACCCATAACCTGTGCCATTTCATTAGGTCCTATTTTTTGTACGATTGCGTCTTTATTTGTAAGTACCTCAAGTTGATTGAGTTGTGCCTTTGTTTCTTCATCAAACATACTTGCATACTGTTCGTTTGTTGCAACATCATTAACAACGAAACTTGCAAACTGTGGCATTGTCATTGTGCCGTAATCTGCACCGCCATTTTTGCTGTAATAAAGCACGAACACCTGTTTCAAATCATCAGCAGGCATACCGAATGTTGTTGAAAGTTCATCTGCAGTCTTTGGAGTTGTAAGTTCTTTTGCATCTGAAAATACTTTAACACTATTAATGCTTGATTGCATATCAGAACTTATAAAGCTTGAGAACATTGGGTTTGTTACAACTTCGTTAGAAATAAAGTTCATAACTTCTGATGCAGTCATTGGCAAAAGTTCGCCACCATAATAACTGTAATAGATCACATCAAGAAGTGATGAGTCGATGCTCATTGGAATACCCATTGAGTCAATCATATCGACCATACCTTTTGATGTAAATTCGCGACCAAGAGTAGTTGAATAACTCATAACGCTTTTTACATTTTCATCTTTTTCGAGTTGAACAGCTAATTCTGATATTTTCTGTTCATCATCGTTATTATAAAGAACTACGATTGGGTTTGATGGTGTAAAGATTTCTGCGATTGGGTCTTCAGGTGAAAGTGAATAAACTGTTTTCGAAAGATTTTGTGCAAAGAACGAAACCACAAATAAAATTACAAAGAATATTGCAATTGGTTTTCTTGCTTTGTATTGGAATCGTGAGAGAAGTCCCATTGGAATATGGATTTCTTTCTTTTCAGTATCTTCAATTTTTTCGTCAAATATAAGAATAAGTGCAGGAAGTACTGTAAGCACGCAAATCATACTGAAGAATACGCCTTTTGCAAGCACAATACCTAAGTCCATACCAATCTTAAAGCTCATAAATACAAGCATTGAAAGACCAATAATCGTGGTCATACCGCTACTCATAATTGATGAGAATGCACTTTGCCATGCAACCTTCATTGCATCTTCATTATCGTCAAAATTATTCTTTTCCTGACGATAACGGTTCATCAAAATGATTGAGTAGTCCATTGAAAGAACAAGTTGAAGAATTGCAGCAATTGACATTGTAATTTGTGAAACACTACCAAGAATAAGGTTTGTACCCATATTCATTACAACGGCAAGTCCTATTGCTATAAGGAAAAGTATAGGCTCAAACCAAGAGCCACTCATAATAAAGAGAATTGCAAGAAGAAGTGCCAAGGCTACACCGATAATAACCCAAGGAAGTTCCATTGTACTAGTATTATCGTTCATAAGTTCCATATCATAAGCAGAAAACGCTTTTTCGATGGTATCTTCAATTGCCAACTCTTCAGGCGAGCCGTATGTAAACGAAGTATTTACTACAAATTTAGTGTATCCGTCTTTGTTGTAATCTTCACTATTTGCAACATAAGAAACGCTGTCAACATTTGCTATGTTTTCAAGATAATCTTTAACAGCCACAATCTGTTCTTCATTCAAATCTTTGAACATTACACGAATTGTTTGCGTTGTGGTCATATTATCAAAGTTTTCAGCCATTATATCAATACCCTGAGCCATTGAAGAATCGTCAGGAAGATATTTAGTCATATCTGTATTGATTTTAACTTTTGGAATAAGCAGACCACAAAGCACTGCGATTATAAGCATAAATACAAGAAAAAACTTATGCCCATCTACAATAACATTTGCTACCTTTTTCAATTTATAACACCTCAATCATATAGGATTTTTCGCTAAACTATATTATAGCACATAATTGTTAAAATTTCATTGTTATTTTTAATTTTTTTATATGTTATATACTTTTATTTTTTCTTCATTCCTATCTTTGGTAATAAAAGGTCGTACTAAAAACATATCTGTCTTTTCGTCTTCAAGCGTAATCCACTCTTTTTTATCTTCATCAAGAACAAGAATTTTAAAACGGACATATTTATGCTCTTCGTGTTCTCTTATGTATTTTACAGTATGATTTACTAATGGTGCAATATAATTTGCTATATTCTCAATAAACTCATTGGTATTTTCAAAATCAAACTCATACCATGACACTTCATCATCAAGTGAAGCGTATAAATAATCTTTTTTGTCAATAGCCAATTCTAAAAGCAAATCGGGCTCATCAATACTGCCCGAAAAAGCAACCGTTGAGCCGTCATTAAATCGTACACATCTAGGCACTCCACTCTTTTCGGCAACCAGCGAGATTATCTGTTCAAAAGACTTTTCCAGCTTTTCTATGTTTATTTTTTTCTTGTTTGATATTAAACTTAACACAATATCACCTCATTCATCGAATTGAAAGATACATTTTTTTAACATCTTCATAAGTGAGTTTTATCATATTCTTTTCGAGTAATGGTGTCATACTCATTTCTGTAAGTTTTTCGATTTCGGCATCAGTTTTCACACCGATTTCTGTAAGAGTACACGCCATACCCATCTGTTTTTTAAGTTCTGTGATTGCATCTGCCATCTGATGAGCATCGGTAAATCCACAATTTTGTGCAAACTTATTAAGTCGACCATTTTCAGCATCTGCATTAAAGTGGCAGAAATAATCAAGAGTCATTGCACACGCCTCGCCGTGTGGTACTCCGTAGAGGTTTGTAAGAGGGAATGAACAAGCGTGGCTACCGGCTGTACGAGGATTACTAAATGCTACGCCTGCAATAATTGATGCCTCTGCCATTTTTTCGCGTGCCTCTAAATTATCCGGCTCTGAATACGCTTTATAAAGCCATTCAAAAACTAATTTTGTAGCAGTAACTGAACAACTTTCGCAAATTGGTTGATGAAGGATTGTCCAAACACTTTCTAAAGCGTGAGCGAGCACATCAAGGCCTGTTGACGCAGTAACTTTTGGTGGAACACTCAAAGTAAGACGAGGGTCAACAATTGCTGCTTTCGGGTACATAAGTGGGTCATTCATAGGTGCTTTAACGCCTTTTGCTAAATCTGTAAGCACAGAAATATTTGTAATTTCGCTACCTGTACCACTTGTTGTTGCAACTGCAAGCATTGGAATTACTTCGTCTTTGTTAATTGGTTTTCCGCCTGTATGATAACTTTCGATTACATCGTTACCTTTTGCAATTGCGCAAGCTGCTTTACAACAGTCCATCGGAGAACCGCCACCAAGAGCGACTGCAAAATCTGCATTATTTTCTCTTAAAATCTTAACGCAAGCATTTACATTATCAGTTGTTGGGTTTGGGCGAATATCATTAAAGATTGCAACGAGAGTTCCATTTGAATTTTTTACGATTTCATCTGCTGTACCATTCTTTTTAAGGGTGTTTGAGCAGACAAGCACTCCCCTTTTGTAACCGAATTCTTTAATTATTTCGGGTAACTCGTTAATTTTATCTGTACCAAAATAAATTTTTGTAGGCAAACTGAAATTCCAACTCATAAAGCATACCTTCCTTGCATAATATCTCTTTTTTCTAATTCTTTATTGATTGTATTAAGCACCATTTTCTTGTCGGCACTCCATTTAGGCTCAACAAGAAGGGATTTTGGTGCATCCCCTGTAATTCTATGAATTACAACATTTTTCGGTATTTTTTCAAGGCAACTGAAAAGAATATCAATATACTCTTCAAGTGATAAGACTTCTACTTTACCTTGTTTATAATCTTCATATAAATCAGTATATTTAAGAATGTGCAAAAGCTGAAGTTTTACACCGTCAGTACCGCATTTTACTGCAAAACTTACAGTATTCAGTATATCTTCTTTAGTTTCATTGGGAAGCCCTATAATAATATGAGTAATTACGGTTATTCCTCTATTTTTAAGTTCTTTAACTGCATTTTTATAGATGATATTAGGGTAACCTCGTCTTATATACTCGGCAGTTTTCTCGTTTGATGTTTGTAATCCTAATTCAATCCAGACTGGTTTTATTTTGTTAAGATTTTTAAGCATTTCAAGAACTTCAGTAGGCAAACAGTCAGGACGAGTACCTATTGAAAGTGCTACAATATCTTCACGATTTATTGCCATTTTAAATTGCTTTTCAAGATAATCAATATCGCCGTAAGTATTTGTAAAACTTTGAAAATAGGCTATATACTTTTCAGTTTTAATCTTTGATTTTACACGATTTTTTGCATTTTCAATTTGTGTATTCAAATCGACTCCTGTTTCAGCAAAATGTGCTGAGCCGTTATGACAGAAAATGCAACCGCGAGTATCAAGCGTACCATCACGATTTGGGCAAGTGCAACCAATATCCAAGGCAAGTTTATAAACTTTGTCCCCGAACTGCTCTTTCAGATATTCGTTTAGAGAGTAATATCTACCCATAAAAAACCACCTATTTGATTTTACAATAAATTACTGTAAAATGCAATAAATATAACTGATATATGTAATCTTTACAGACTTAAAATTTTAATATTTTCTTGACAATTATTAAGATTTTCTTTATCATATTTGTGTATTTGTATTTTTCGAAGCACCCCAAAAGGATGTGAAAAAATGACCTTTAAAACCAAGTTGAAAACCTTTATAAATAAATCGAGTCTGAACGTAGTCAGATTTTTTGGTTTTTGGATTGTTCTTTTGATTGCACACGCTAAAGTTAAAAGATATGTACCACAAAACAAGAATTTTATTGTTATTGCAAACCATTCTGACGCGCTTGACCCTATTTATGTTTTATGTTCATTAAAAAAATATATACGATTTGTAATGGGTGACCATGTAATTTTTAATCCTATTGTTAAGTTTTTACTTAAAACTATGTGTGGCTGGATTGTAAAAGGACGCGACAATCATCCATCTGTACTTATTAACGATATGATGGCAAGTGCAAAAGAAGGTGTGCCTCTTGGTCTTTTTGCAGAAGGTACTATTACACCTAACGGCGAAACCGGATTTTTCTCTCCTCGAACAGGTCAACTTGTTAAAGATTTAGGTGTGGCATTAATAACATATCGTGTAAAAGGCGGTTTTTTCCATACTCCTCGTTGGGGTACAGGACTTCGCAAAGGTCGTATTCATGCGGGTGTTGTGCACGAATATTCTGCTGAAGAGCTTGAAGGTATGACTGCAGAAGAAATCAATGCAATCATAAAGCGTGATATTTATGTTAACGCTTTTGAAGAACAGCGTAAACGACTTCGCTATTACAAAGGCAAAAATCTTGCTGAGCATATTGAAAGAATTCTTTATGTTTGTCCTCATTGCAAGCAGATTGGTACACTACATTCAAAAGGAAACTTTCTCACTTGCGATTGCGGATACAAAGTAGAATTTGGTCAAGACGGATTTTTTCACCAATGTGAAAAAGCTCTTATCTTTGACAATGTTCTTGATTGGGATAAGTGGCAGAAAGGAATCTGGAAAGACAAAGTTCTTAACACCCCTGATGATGAGTTGATTTTCGAAGAAAAAGAACAACCCGTTTATACTCTTGTTAAGCGTAAAAAGGTTGAACTTGCTGATAACGGAATTCTTCGTCTTTATAAAGACCGTTTTGAAGTTGTTTTGAACGAAAACGAAACTATTACATTCCCTATTGATAAACTTAAACTTGTGCTTAACGTTTCAGTTGAGTCAGTAATGTTCTTTGACGGCGAGCGTTTCATTTATGTAAAGAGTAAAAGTCCAAGAGCGGCGGCTAAATATGTTGCGGCATGGAGATATTTAATAGGTAAAGATTATAAATAAGAGAATGAGGCATCAAAAAACTGATGCCTCTTTTTTGTTATTTATTGCCCTGTTTTTTTTCGTTTTTCATTGATGGCTCATTTTTTTGGTTTGAAAACTGATTATTTGTTGGAGTTTTCTTATTATTGTTCTGTGCATTGTTTTTGTTATTATTATTGTTGTTATTCATCATTCTCACCTCGCAATAATATTTTGCCCTAAAAAAACATTATAAATGTATTCAATTTTTTCCATTAATTACTTTTTTTGCAAATTGGAGTTTGTCGGGGTCTTTGCATAGACATAACCTATTACCCTCCCTCGTTGAGGGAGGTGGCAAAATCG
>CALCBQ010000055.1 GCA_937897215.1 uncultured Clostridia bacterium
ATTAACGGAAAGGATAGGATTAAAACCTATTAAATCCCTAATTGAGAGACCCCTTTGCTCTGCTTAATTTTTTACTTCAACAACGGTATTACATTTTCTGCGACAATTCTGTATGCATTTACATTCAAATGAAGTCCGTCATAAGTGTATTCTTTTTTTAGATTTCCCGTTTCATCTTTTAATTTGTCAGTAATATCAAGCCATACACAACCGTATTTTTCACTGAGTTTTATGAATTCTTTATTCATAAGTTCAATTTTTTCGTTACTGCGCTTTTCAAATTTATCTCGCATACCGCGATTAATAGGGTAAACCGCTTGTAAAATAAAATTTATATCAGGGCATTTTTCTTTTGCCATTTCAATGATTTTACTTACATTTTCAACGCTCATTGAAAGAGGAAGCCCGCGACCAATATCGTTAGTACCAATAAGTAATACAATATTTTTTGGATTTATGCTCAATACATTGTCATCAAGCCGCTCAAGAAGACGGTCAGTAGTGTCGCCACTTATTCCTCTGTTATAAACCGCCTGACCCGAAACTTTACTGAAATCATAAAATAATTCATACCAATTAAAGAAATCGGTAATTGAATCGCCTAACAAAACAGTCTGATTGTGCAAAGCGTATTCTTCGTTAAGAATTCTGTAATTCTCACGCTTTGTTGTTTTTTCTCTGTCATATTTTGTGATTTCAGAATAATTGATTGCTTTCTTGAAAATCATAATTCACCTTGTTCAGTTAAAAAATCTCGTTTCATAATGCATTCTTCCATAAATGAAAGTGCAGTTTCCATAACATTCAAATCTTCTTTTGTAATCAAAGCATAGTCGATATTCTGGTAAACTTCATACGCTTCAGGACTATCTTTGCCAAGTGTTTCAATCTTTGCAAAAGTGTCGTTAAGGTATTGCTCTGCATCCTTTGCAAGATACACATTGTGGAACTTACTTTCATAAAGAACAGTGCGTGCATTTTCGTTGTCTTTAATCTTATGAGGTTTACCCACAGGACTATTCTTAACAGTAACTTGCATATCGTTACCGCCGTGCATAACAAGTGTAGGAATAGAATTATCGTTGATTGTGTCGCAAGTGCGAAGAATACCTGTTTTGCCGAATTTCAAAAGATTAATTAAATCAAAAAATGGACTTAAAATTGACAGGTTAAGTTTTGTTTTCGTCTTTGCAATATCGCGGATTAACTTGTTCATTGAGTTGAAAGGCGAAAATGCCACAATGCCTTTTATTTCGATATCAGTAATTGCAGAAACATTACAAACGCTGTAAGCACCCCAAGAATGACCAACAAGAATAATAGGCATATCTTTCAAATCATCACGAGATTTTACAAATTCAAGTGCAAATTTCAAGTCAATAATACCTTGTGCAAAGCCATTGATTTTAGCACCCTCTGATTCGCAAGTACCTGTGTTGTCAAAAGATAATACAAGATACCCTTTCTGTGCAAAATAGTTGATTTCTGTAGTATATGCAAGGTGTCCCGCACCCATACCGTGCGAAAATACAACGAGTGCCTTGTAAGAGTCAACCTTTGCACTACTGTAAAGAAAACCGTTAAGGGTTTGGCCTTTATCTGACTTAAAATCAATAGGACGAGCATTTAAATTATCAAAATTCTTTGCTTTAAGGTATTTAAGATTTTCATCGCCCTCACATCTTTTGCCAATGCCTGTTGCGTCCATAATTTTAAGTGCAACAACAAAAAGCATAATACAAACAGCTAAAATTCCTATAATAAAATAAATCATAAAGTTCACCTACTTGTACCTATTTTACCATATCGACAAAAATTTGCAATATTTTTATTGCTAGGGAAACAAATATATAGTATAATTAAGAAAAAGTATGAAGGGCGGTTATGGCTTATGATAGCACAGCAAATTCGTATTCTTAGAAAGCAAAATGGGTTAACACAAGCGCAAGTGGCAAATGCTTTGGGCGTTGACCGTACAACCTATTGCAATTATGAGTCAGGCGCTCGCAAGATAAATACAGCTGCGATTGAAAAGTTGATGAAATTTTATAAGGTTTCGTCTGATGTGTTTTATAAAAAAGCAAGTGAAGAAATTCTGAACGATGAAGATTATTACGAAGGTCAGACAGATACCACATTTTTATCACAGCTTTCAAAAAAAGAAAAAGAATTAATAGTTGCTTTCCGCTGTATGAATAAAAAACAGAAAAAATCTGTTGAAGCTTTTATGAAAGACACTTTAAAAGAAGAATAATTTGCGCTCTATCATCTGTAGTGATGATAGAGTTTTTTGTTGTATGCATTGACTATTGTGGTGGTTTCGTGATAAAATATACTGATTTGTTATGACTAAAAAAGGAATTGTAATTATGAAAAACGAAAATTATGTTATGACATCTTCTCTTGAAGATTACCTTGAAGCAGTTTTTGTGCTTTCAACACAGAAAAGTAATGTAAGAATAACAGATATTGCTGAGTTTCTCGGTGTGTCAAAGCCAAGCGTAAACAGAGCGGTAAATACTCTTAAACAAAACGGCTTTTTAGAACACGAAACCTATGGCGATATTTTAATTACTCCTGCAGGCGAAAGCTATGCGGCTAATGTGTTGCACCGTCATAAGCTTATTAAACAATTCCTTATTGATAAACTTGGGGTCAGTGAAGATGTAGCCGAGCATGATGCTTGTCAGATGGAGCATGTAATGAGCCCGACAACAATAGATAAACTCTATGAGTATCTCGAAAGGCAGGGGTAAGTTGTGGTAAAAGTTGCTGTAATTGGTGGCGGTGCATCAGGACTTGCATGTGCCATTCAGATAATGAATACTGTAAAAAATAAAGAAGATGTTAAAGTTACAATTCTTGAGCGCCTTCCTCGCGTTGGTAAAAAAATTCTTGTAACAGGTAATGGCAGATGTAATCTTACAAATGTGAATGCAAGTGTTAAAGATTACAGAGGCGAGCCGGAATTTACGGAATATGCATTAAATAAGTTTTCTCCACAAAGCAACATTGAATTTTTCAACTCTTTGGGACTTTATACGAGAACAGAAGATGAAGGTAGAGTTTATCCTTTGTCAAATCAGGCATCATCTGTGCTTGACGCACTCCGCTTTGAGTGTGAAAGATTGGGCGTTGAAACGGTGTGCGATTATCGTGCAGTACACCTTAAAACCGTTTATACGGGTGTTACTACAAAGATAATTGTAAATAACCGCGACAGATTTGATTATGTAGTTGTGGCTTGTGGCGGTATGGCGGCAAAAGTTCACGGTACAGATGGCGATGCTTATGATTTGCTTAAAATGTTTGGTCATAAAATTGTTTCTCCCGCACCTGCACTTGTATCTCTTAATTGTGATGATTTTACGAAAGCGCTTAAAGGCGTTCGCTCAATCTGTAAAATGAATCTTGTTATAGATGGCGAAAAAAACCTTGAAAATTATGGCGAAGTTCAGTTTACTGATTACGGATTGTCGGGAATTCCTATTATGCAATTATCACGATTTGTGTCAGTTTCTCCTTCAAACGATATTTACATAGAACTTGATACTACACCTGATTTTTCAAAAGAAGCATTGAAAGAATATCTTTATTCAAGAAGAAATATTGATAAAGGTCTATGTGAAAATATGCTTGGCGGAATTATGAACAAACAACTCTGCATAGTATTCATGAAAGAGTGCGGTATTGCGCCAAATGGCAGAGTATATGAACTTTCAGATAACGAAATCGAAAAACTTTCAAGTATAATTAAATGTTGGAAAATCAGAATTAAAAATTCCCGTAGTTTTGACTATGCTCAGGTTACCGCAGGCGGTGCGGAATGCACACAGTTTGATAGTAACACAATGGAATCCAAATTGGTTAAGAATGTATTCTGTTGCGGCGAAGCCCTGAATATAGATGGAGATTGTGGCGGTTACAATCTTCAATGGGCGTGGTCGTCAGGCAGATTAGCAGGCGAAACTATAGGCGAAAGGATTAACAATGCTTAGAATCAGTGAAATAAAACTCGACCTTGACTGCAATTTTAATGATATTGAAAAAGCTGCAGCTAAAGCACTTAAAATCGAGAGTAAAAGAATACTGAAAACTGAAATATATAAACAGAGCGTGGATTGTCGCAAAGGCGAAGTAAAATTCGTATATACTGTTGATGTAATTGTTGACGGTAACGAAGAAAAAATAGCAATGGGACTTGATAGTGCAAAAGTCAAAGTTTGCGAAAAATACAGTTATACAATGCCACAGTCTAACAGAAAAAGCACTTTGCCTCCTGTGATTGCAGGCTTTGGCCCTGCAGGTATGTTTGCAGGTTTAATTCTTGCTCGTAGCGGTCATTGTCCGATTATTATTGAGCGTGGTAGTGATATTGATAAGCGTACTCAGGATGTAAATAATTTCTGGACTAACCGCGACCTTAATGAAAACTCAAATATTCAGTATGGCGAGGGTGGTGCAGGCACATTTTCTGACGGTAAACTGACAACCGGCATTAAAGATAGCCGTTGCAGATTTGTTTTTGAAGAGTTTGTAAGCCATGGTGCACCCGAAGATATACTTATAAATGCAAAACCACACATCGGCACAGATAAATTAAAAGCAACCGTTAAATCAATTCGTGAAGAGATTATTTCTTTGGGCGGCACAGTGCTTTTTGATACTCAGCTTACAAATATTATCGTTGCAAATGGCTTTATTCACGGAGTAACAATCCGCGATAAATTCGGTAAAGAAAAAGATATTGAAACAGATGCGCTCATCCTCTCAATTGGTCATAGTGCGAGCGATACTATTGAAATGCTTTACAACAAAGGTATCAATATGATGCAAAAGCCATTTTCTGTAGGTGCCCGAATTGAGCATCCGCAAGATTTTATAAACACGGTGCAGTATGGCGAATATAAAAATCATCCTAAACTGCGTGCAGCCGATTATAAACTTGCTTGCCACCCACCGCACGGTAGGGGAGCATACACATTCTGTATGTGTCCAGGTGGTACTGTTGTTTGTGCTTCTTCGCAAAAAGGCGGAGTCGTTACAAATGGTATGAGCGAATATGCCCGCGATAAAGAAAATGCAAACTCTGCAATTCTTGTGGGTATTGAGCCATCAGATTTCCCAAGTGAACATGTGTTATCTGGTTTTCAGCTTCAAAGAGAAATTGAACAAAAAGCATTTAATTTAGGTGGAGGAGATTATACCGCACCCGCGCAACTTGTTGGCGATTTTCTTAAAGGCGAAAAATCCACAAAACTAGGTGCAGTTAAGCCCTCATTCCCAACAGGTGTTTCAATGAGCGATATAAGTGAAGTTTTACCGCAAAAAGTAGTTAATACTATGCGCGATGCATTAGTGCAAATGGATAAAAAACTTAAAGGATTTGCTATGAATGACGCAGTATTGACCGCACCTGAAACCAGAAGCTCATCCCCGGTAAGAATTTTGCGTGATGAGTTTTTTCAGACAAATATACGCGGGCTTTATCCTTGTGGCGAAGGCGCAGGGTATGCAGGCGGAATTGTTTCGGCGGCGGTTGATGGTGTAAAATGTGCCGAAGCGGTACTTTCTGATGAATCGTAACCATTTTGTCATTTGACAATAATATAGAATATTTGATATTATAATATTCAGAGTAAATTGAAAAGGAGATGCTTTCGTGAACATTGATAATCTTTGTATGAGTTGTATGAACGAATTATATGGCGAGAAGCAGTGTCCGAAATGTGGGTATTACGTTGATTCCCCGCAAATTTCACCTTATTTACCACTCAGAACACCAATAGGCAGTAAATATGTATTAGGTAAGGTTTTATCCTCAAATAGTGAGGGTGCTACATATATGGCGTATGACACAGACAGAAATACTCCTGTAGTAGTTCGTGAATTCTTACCCGAAAAGTTTATTGAAAGAACTTTTGGTACATACGAGATAAAAGTTAAAGAACAGTGGCGCGATTATTACTATAGGTATCTTAAGAAATTTCTTGACTTGTGGCGTCAGTTAGCTCGTGTTAGGGGACTTTCTGCATTAATTCCTGTGGTAGATATTATTGAAGAAAATAATACCGCTTATGTGATTACTGAATATGTTGAAAGTATTACTTTGCGAGAGTTTTTACTCCGTAGTCAGACAGGTTATCTTAACTGGGAAAAAGCAAAAGTATTGTTTATGCCTGTACTCTCAACCCTGTCAACACTTCATAAAATGGGTATTAACCATAATGGCATTAATCCCGATAATCTTTTGATAGGTCGCGATGGTAAACTTCGTCTTTCAGGTTTTTCAATAGCCGAAGCAAGAATTGAAGGTAGCGAACTTTCTCCCGAATTATTTGAGGGTTATACACCTATTGAGCAATACGGTTACAACTATGAAAACGGTTGCTGGTCAGATGTTTACTCATTCTGTGCTGTTATTTACAGAGCTCTTGTGGGTAGCGTACCGCAAGATGCTGTTTCTCGTTCAATGAATGACCAACTTATAATTCCTGCAAGATATGCCGAGATTATTCCTGTTTATGTAATCAATGCTCTTATGAACGGATTACAGATTGACCCGCAAGACAGAACTCGTGATGTTGAAACACTCCGCGAAGAACTTTCTGCAACACCAAGCAATGTAGTTTCATCTTTTTCAGGTGTGAATGTGCCAAAAGCTGAGAAAAAAGCACCTCAACCTGAAACGGTAGTTATTGAATCTGCGGAAAACTCAACCGGAAAAATTATTCTTATTGCATTTCTTGTGTGCCTTGGTGTAGGGCTTATAATCTTTGGCGGTTGGTTCTTGTATGACCGAGTAATAAAAGATTATGTTGATACGCCAACTGAGTCTACAACAGAAGCACCACAGACATATGAAGTGCCGAATTTTGTGAACAGCTCTTATGATATGGTTGCACAGAATCCTGTTCAGAATGACCGATTTACAATTAAATCTGTAATGGAATACAGTACAGATGTTGAAAAAGGCTATATTATTTCTCAAAGCGTTGAACCGGGGCAAGTTGTAGCAGAGGGTACAGAAATTACTTTCGTTGTAAGTAAAGGCCCTGAATACAAGATTATTCCGTCAGTTAAAAATCTTTATGTTGACTTTGCGAAAGAGCAACTTGAAGAAGCAGGATTTGTAGTAAGTATTATTACTAAAGATAATAATGGCGATTATGAAGAAGGACTTGTTGCTGAGGTTACACCTGAAGAGGGCTCAAGCCGTGTTAAGGGAACAACAGTTCACATTCAAGTTTATGGACCGCCACCAAGTACAGAGCCACAAACAGAAGAAAGCACAACTTCGGGCGGACTGTTCGGAATGGATTTTTTAGGTTAAATATAATAAAAAAGGGAGTCAATCGACTCCCTTAATTTTTTGGTTTTATTTAGATTTTCACACAGTCCATAGATGGAATTTTAATACCGTTTATTGTAACAGCTTTGTCGGTGTAGTTAACATAAACTTTAATACTGTTATCATATTCTGTGCAGTAAAGTCCATCCTGAACTTTGTAGTGAGACGTCATTCTTGAAGATTGAATGTCGCCTAATGCTTCATTGATTTTTGTATAGTAATTAACCATATCATTTATGTTGTTGTCGTAATAAAACTTGTCGTCAGTTTCATTATCAAGTTTTGTGCAATACCAACGAGCGCTTGGTAAACAACCATATTCAACGCATTTCAAAAATGCAGTTTTCATATCGTTGTATGAGTTTATACCGTTGGAGCTGTAAGCTGAAATTCCGTGAAGTAACATCTGCATAAACGGAATACCAATGTATGCACCGTTTTCCTTGTTAGCAACAGGTGTAATGCTTAATTTTGTAACGATGTCTGCATTTTTTACAGAGTATATATTACCTGTGTCAACCATAATATGTTTTGATGTGGTAAGTACTGGTATTTGTGCAGAAATTTCTTTTTTAGCACTAACTCTCGAATAGAAATCAGATGAATAATCGGAATAAAGTTCTGTACCAATATCGTTTAGAGCATAACCATCAAAGTTCAATTCTGCAGAAGCGTTAAGAATTTCTTCAACTCTGTTTTCAAGTTTTGAAAGTTTAAGGAATTCTTGTGCAGAAACAGGGTTAGGAAATACTCCGTCAGTTTTTACCTTGTATTTTGAGCCGTCAACAGATTCAGCGCCTTTACCACTGTAGTCGTATGTAAGCAAATCTGTTTCGATAAACATTAAGAATTTCTGACTGTTAAGGTAGTTATACAGTGCATCATAATCTTTTGCTTTGCCTAATTTCTTGCTGAATTCGCCTAATGCTTCATTACTACCGTTGTTAGCATCATCATAAAGTCCGTTGTATCGAAGATAAATATTGTTAACACCTTTTGCTTTTAAAAGCGTAACAAGCGAAAGTGTCTGCTCATAACTAGAAAGAACAGAATATTTGCCCTTATTGTTTTTGTAACCACCCTGAACAGAAAGTATCAACGGAATATCGCTTGATTCAACTGATAACTTTTTAGTGGAAAGCACAGAATTTCTGATTAAATTTTCACGGCATGCGGTCGCCATACCCGAATATGTGGCAGATTTTCCCGAAAGAAAACGGTAGCATAGAATAATTTCATTCTGGTATTTGTAGCCGTATGTCTTTTTGATTCTGTTGCCTTCTTCACTGAGAATTTCTGTTGTGTTAAAAGACGCGTAAACACTGTTAAGTGAATTATCACTATTCTTGTTAGCATGGATTTCAGCAATAGAATCTCCTTGCTCAATAATACAAAGGAAAGCTCCGTTACCGCGTTTCATACCGAAAGCGCCAACAAGACAACCGTTTTCATATACCGTAAGATTAACCGGCTTAAATTCTGCATCTTTAATACCTGTCATAATAAGAGCACCACTGCCGTCAGGAACAAAAATATAATCTTCAGCACCACTTTGCTCAAAAGAGCCAAAATCTTTCATAAGTCGAACTTCTTCAAGATAAACACCTTTAGGAAGATTCAGGTTGTTCATACTTACATTTACATAGAATGAGCCGTCGCGAAGTGTGTAAAGTACAGATAAATCTGCACGGATTTGTTCGTCTTTTAATGTGGATATGTCTGCCTTGCCTGTTTCAGCATCAAGTGAAAGAGAATACTTTACAAGCACACCATCTTCGCCTGCATTGTATGAATAGTTGCCGAATGCCACAGAATTTTCTTGTGAGTTAAGAATATAAATTGTTTCATCGCCATTTGAAAGCACAACTTCTAACGGAGATGATATAATCTGTTTGTCAGATGAATACTGCGAAAGACTTGTCCATAAGTTGCCGGAACTCGTGTCGCGGATTGCAACTGTACAGGTTTTTTCATCAAAAAGTAATTCAATAAGACCTGACTTGCAAACGGATTTGTAAGATGCATCAACGCCCTTGTGAAGTTCATCGCCACCGTATGCGGTTGCAACAACTTTTTGTTCCTTAAATCTGACGGTTTTAGTCGTTATGTCGCCGCCACAGGCAGAAAAAAGAATAGCAATAACAGCAATTACCGCAATTAATTTAGTTGTAATTGAAATTGATTTTTTCTTCATAAATAATACTCCAAGAAATGTAATCAACACATTATATCATATTATTTACGAAATATCAAATTTGTTGAATAAATATCAAAAATATTGTATAATACTTAAAAATCTTTTGGAGGTGCTGTATGAAGGTAATAATCAGTTGCTTAAATTCAAAATATATTCACGCTTCGTTAGCGCCTTGGTGCTTACTTGCAGGCGTAAAAGCGTTTGCAAAGGGTAGTTATGATATAAAAGTACTTGAAAGTACTATCAACGGAAATCTTCACGATTTTGCACAGAAAATAATCCTTGAAAATCCAAAGGTAGTTTCATTTTCTTGCTATATCTGGAATATAACCCAAACCCTTGAAATCTGCAAAGAAATTAAAGAAAATCTTGATTGTAAAATTATTCTTGGCGGTCCTGAAGTTGCATACAGACCAAAAGATGTTTTAGAAAAATATGGATTTATTGATTTTGTGTTATCAGGTGAGGGCGAGTGGAATTTCCCTCTTTTACTTGATAATATAAATGGTGATCTTAACATTGTAGATGGGCTTACATATCGCCAAAACAATGAGATTATCACAAATCCTGAAAGGGAATACACAAACACCCCACCATCACCATATAGTGATGATTTTTACAAAAACTTAAACGGACGCATTGCCTATATGGAAACAAGTCGTGGTTGCCCTTATCGTTGCGCATTCTGTCTTTCAGGCAGATGCTCAAAACTACGATTTTTTGATTTAGACCAAGTTAAAAAAGACATAATAAATCTCGCAAATAGTGGCACACAAACACTAAAATTTGTTGACCGTACTTTCAATGCAAACTCAAAAAGAGCAAACGAGATTTTAACCTTTATTAAAGACAACTACGGCACAAAAATCCCCAAAAAAATCTGTTTTCACTTTGAAATAGCAGGGGATATACTTACCGAAGAAACTCTTGAGATTCTCTCTCAAATGCCAAAAGGCGCAGTTCAACTTGAAATCGGTATGCAGTCCTTTAATGAGGATACTCTCAAGAAAATCAACCGTAAAACCAATACTGAAAAGCTTATTAAAAACATTAAAAAACTACTTGAATTTGGCAATATGCACATTCATATTGATTTAATCGCAGGGCTTACAGGCGAAGACCTTGAAAGTTTCAAAAACAGCTTTAATATGGGCTATTCACTTAAAGCACACATGTTACAAATGGGATTTCTTAAACTACTTTACGGAGCCGATATGCGAGAAAACCCTGAAGATTTCCCTTGCGAATACACGGAAAATCCACCATATGAGGTAATTTCAACTCCGTGGATTAGTGCCGAAGAAATGAAAACCTTGAAAAACTGCGAAGATGCAGTTGACCGTCTTTATAATAGTGGTAGATTTCTCTTTACACTTGACTATTTAATCGATGAAATCGGCATTTCTCCTTTTGATTTGTTTAACGATTTCGGCAACGCAGTTGACGGTACAAATATGCGACTTTCCGATTATGCAATTAAAGTGTATGAACACTTCAAAAATCAATGTGATGAGCAGATTTTACGCGAAAAAATCCTTTGCGATTTGCTTTCCTGTTCATCGTCGGTGCAGATTCCTGAAATATTTAAAATCCGCGACCCTTTATATAAAAAAGTTAAGAAATATTTTATAGAAAATGTTGATAAAAATATGAAAATTGCAATCCTATATAGCAAGAATGAAATCTTTGCAGTAAATCAAAGCACAGAAAAGGATTTTCACGGCAGATACAAGGGCGAATTTTTTAGTATTCCTGATTAACAATGCGTAGTTGCAACTCGCTCCATCTTAGAGGGTGCGGGTGTCCGGTGGACACCTCTGCAAAGCAGAAGCACTGTCTGAGCCGGCAGGCGAGTAATGAGCTGTCTGCAAAGCAGACTGAGGGAGTGTAATGAATTCGAAGAATTCAATTCGTGGAGCGCAAGCGAAAAATCATGGCATAGCCAATTCATGCATAGCAAATCATTGTTAAATGAATTGCAAACAAGTTTGCGTGAATTGATTTCATCATGAATTGTGAAAAATCACATGATTTGCACCTGCGGTGCATTAAAACTCCCTCCGTCAACGCTATGCGTTGCCACCTCCCTCAATGAGGGAGGGTATCTATTCCTCACACAAGGACTCAAATAAAAACCTTGTAGCAAATTTTATGCCTTTTACAAAAGCATCTTTTTCTAAAAGGGTATAGGTTGCAGTAAATGCTTTATCGTATTCTTCAAGCAACTTAATTTGTTCTTGATTTAAACTTGAACGCAACTGCTCGTCTTTTTCAGATAAATTTTTTATAATTGCTCTGTCCGACTCCGTTCTTACTGTACCTGTTTCAACAATATACGAATACCATAATTGTTCTAATTCTTTTTCCATAACAATCTCCTTTGCATTCAAATAAATGTTTGTAGTACTATTTTAGCATTCGTACGAATGCTTGTCAAGTGCATTTATCTGAATGCGTGATATAATTACCACATTATATGTGGTGAGGTGAAAAGAGTGTACTTTACACAGAGGTTAAGAGATTTAAGAGAAGATAAAGATTTAAAGCAAGAAGATATTGCAAAGGTCTTAAAAATTACAAGACAACAGTATCAGTTGTACGAAAGTGGTAAAAGAAAAATACCAGTTGATTTATTGATAGAACTTTGTAAATTTTACAATGTATCAGCAGACTATATATTAGGTTTTACTGATACATTAAGCGAATTGCCAAGAAAATAATTACAATTAAAATATTAACTTTTAGGAGATGTAAATATGAGCGATAATCGTGCAATGAGTTATGCTGAAAGACTTTCAAAAATGATTCAGGTTGAAACAATTTCAGTGCGTGGTCAAACAGATATTTCTAAATTCTTAAAGCTTCACGAACTTATGAAAGAGGAGTTTTCTGCACTTTTTAGTGTAGTGGAATGTGAAGTAATCAACGGTAGCCTTTTACTTAAATGGAAAGGTACAGACTCTACTTTAGAGCCTGTGCTTTTAATGAATCATCACGACGTTGTTGAGGCAAGTGGCGAGTGGAAATACCCTGCATTTTCAGGTGCAATCGCAGAAGACAGAGTCTGGGGTAGAGGAACACTTGACACTAAAGGTGGACTTTGCACAATGCTTACAGCAGCCGACGAATTAGCTCGCGAGGGCTTTACTCCTCGTCGTGATACATATTTCGTTTCAACTTGCACAGAAGAAACAGGTGGCGAAGGTGGTAACGCTATTTCAAATCTCCTTAAAGAGCGTGGAATCCACTTCTATATGGTGCTTGACGAGGGTGGTATGATTCTTTATGACCCAATCGGTGGTGCTGACGGTACTTTTGCTAT
>CALCBQ010000056.1 GCA_937897215.1 uncultured Clostridia bacterium
GCTAACCATTCTTGAGTTCTGTTCCTGCATTTTTGCAAGTTCAGCTTTAACTTCATCAGCAGCAACTTTGCATGAAGGTCTTGTAGCTTTGAGTCCCTTATATTTGCCAAGTTCAACTTCTGGCTTAACTGCAACTTTAAGTTTAAGAACAACACCATCTTTGCCGATTTCAGGAACTTCAAGGTCATATGGCATACCAACTACTTCAAGTTTTGACTCAGTAATTGCTTCGCTTACTGCCTCAGGATAAACGAGTTCAAGTGCATCCTCATAAAATACGCCTGAGCCATAAATCTTTTCAATAAATGCTCTTGGAGCCTTACCTTTTCTGAAACCGTTGATTGTGATGTCTTTTCTTACTTTAAGGTATGCTTTCTGAACAGCTGCCTCAAAAGTTGCACCATCAATAGTGATTTCAAGTTCGTAGACATTCTTTTCTACATTGTTTGTTGACTTTAACATTAAAATATTCCTCCCGAATATTATTGTTTGCTATATTTTTCATACCGCAATATTCACGATATTATAACACATATTAAAAATAAATACAATATTTTCCAAAAGTTTTTCTTCAAAAATCAAGTAAAATAATAATGATTTCCGTCATTTATTTATAAACAACGGACAAAATCCAAGATAATCTGCAGAAACAAGTTGAAATTTTATGCCATCAAAAACATTATTTATCGCGCCGTTTATTGCACCGCCATGAAGATGACCATAATAACATCGTTCAATTTTATATTCTTTTAGTACATTCATAATAGGCTCACATACTTTTGAAACACTAACAGGTGGATAGTGTAAAAACACAACTACTTCTCCCCCAAGTTTTTGGGCTTCTTCAATTGAGCGACTGAGTCGTGCACATTCGCGAGCCATAACTTTATCTGCATTTTCACTTTCTGCATCAAAAAACCAACCGCGAGTGCCCGCTATTGCAATCTCCCCTATTTTATAGGCATTATTATGCAAAAACTTTATTGAGTCGAACCCTTTTTCTTTACAGAAATTTTCCATTTTTGTAATTGTATTCCACCAATAGTCATGATTACCTTTTGAAATGATTTTTGTACCATTAAGATTATTGAGAAATTCAAGGTCTTTTTCAGCTTGTTCTAATCCCATTGCCCACGAAATATCGCCATTAATTATAACTGTATCATTATTTGCAACTAAACGTTGCCAGTTATTTTCAAGCCTTTGAGCATAGTCATCCCAGCCCTTGAAAATATCCATGGGCTTATCAGTAGAAAATGACAAATGAGTATCGCCAATAGCATAAACGGACATAAAGCAAAATCTCCTATGAATAAATAAGTTCGACATTCAAAAAATATATTTGAAAGGAGGAATATAAAATGGATAAGAACAGAAATATTACTTGTGATGCTTGTCATTGCATTTTCAATGACGGTCATATGAATTGCACTGCAGACGGTATTAAAGTAGGTACACACAGTGCTTGTTCTTGCGATGATACAAGATGTGCAACTTTTAAACTTAACACAAGAGATGTAGAATAATCAAAAGCGGAAACCTTAACTTAAGTTAGGTTTCCGCTAATTATTTTAATAGTTAGATACCCAACATATCAAACACAACCTGTTTCATATCCTCTTTCTTAGCAACACCTGTAAAGCGAGGTGTTTTACCTTTAAGAGTAGCCAACTGCGGTGGCACAGGTTCATTTGATTTCGCAAATAATTCTTCGACCATATCAAATTCATTATCAGCTTTGATTTCGTCTGTAATAGCTGCAAGAACGCTTGCAGAGAATTTATATGGATTTGCAGTTGAAGCAATAACTGTAGGTGTTTTATCCCCTGTATTTGCTACATAATCGTCATATACTTTAACTGCAACTGCAGTGTGAGTATCGCAAAGATAATCTTTTTCTGCAAAAACTTTACCGATTGTAGCTTTTGTTTCTGCATCATCACAGCAACCCGCCGCAAAAAGCGCTTTAACTTTATCTGCAACATCTGCAGACACTGTGTATTGACCATCATTGTTAAGAGATGACATCCACTCTGCTACCTGTGTATCATTCTCGCCGCAAAGGTGGAAAAGAAGGCGTTCAAGGTTGCTTGAAATAAGAATATCCATTGATGGAGATGTTGTACAATAGAAATCTCTGTTTTTGTTGTAAGTACCACTTGTAAGGAAATCTGTAAGAACATTATTTGCATTTGAAGCACAAATGAGAGTTTTTACAGGTACACCCATTCTCTTTGCATAGTAGGCTGCAAGAATATTACCAAAGTTACCTGTCGGAACAACAACATTCATTTCTTCGCCATTTTTAAGTTCGCCATTCTCTATCATATCGCAATATGCGGATACATAGTAAACAATCTGTGGTACAAGACGGCCCCAGTTAATTGAGTTAGCAGATGAGAATGCAAGTCCGTTTTCTTTGAATTTCTTCTCGATATCTTTATCTGTAAAAATTTTCTTAACACCTGACTGTGCATCGTCAAAGTTACCCTCAATAGCACAAACACTAACATTGCTACCCTCTTGAGTAGTCATCTGAAGTTTCTGCATTGGGCTAACACCGTCAACAGGATAGAAAACAAGAATTTTTGTATTTGGTACATCTGCAAAGCCCTCAAGAGCTGCTTTACCTGTATCGCCTGATGTTGCAACAAGAATTACAATTTCAGTATCTTTAACTGTTTTATTTGCAGAAACTGTAAGAAGGTATGGGAGAAGTTGAAGTGCCATATCTTTGAACGCACAAGTAGGTCCTCTCCAAAGTTCGAGAACATTAGCAGTATCAGAAAGTTTGTATAATGGTGCAACCTTTTCTGAACTGAATTTACCAGCTTTATATGCACCTTCAACACACATTGAAAGCTCTTCTTCAGTAAAATCAGTAAGGTATAAACGAAGAACTTCTTTTGCACGCTCGATATAACTCATTGGTACGAGTTCTTCAATAAATTGGAGAGAAATTTGTGGGATTTCGGTTGGAACAAAAAGTCCACCTTCTGATGAAATTCCTTTTGCAATTGCTTCTGCTGCTGTAACTTTTACAGACTTATCTCTCGTACTTGTATAATACATAGTAACACATCCTTTTCGTGTGGTATTTTATCATATAAACAATCGTTTTTCAACAATTAAAATTTCTATCATTTTGCGTTAGAATCAAAAGCATTTTCAATATGATTAAGTTTTATTGGCTCATCGTTTTGAAAATAGACCTCGATAATATCATATCTCGGTTGTTTGTTGACCTTGTAACTCTTCATAAACAACTGCGACGATGCAATAATTTTTGTTCTTTTTGCAATATCAACAGCATCAGCAGGTGCATATTTCATATTTTCGCTTCGTGTTTTGACCTCAACAAAGCATAAATATTTTTTATCTTCTGCAATCAAGTCAATCTCGCCTAATCGACAAGTATAATTAGCAGACACAATATAATATCCGTGTTTGCGAAGATATCGCGATGCAATTATTTCGCCATAATCCCCTAATAAATTTGAGTCCATTACTTCTCTCCGTAAAACTTTTTGAGAAACGACATTCTATGTATTGGAGATGGACCGAATTCACGTATTTTTTCGTAGTGAAGTTTCGTACCATATCCCTTATGCTTTTCAAACTCATATTGTGGATATTCTTTTGTTTTTTCTAACATAAAACGGTCTCGGCTCACTTTTGCAAGGATTGATGCTGCAGCAATAGACATACTTTTAGCATCGCCTTTAACAACTGTTTCTTCTGTTATAAAAGGGATTTTGGGGTATTGATTACCATCAATCAAAGCATAATCAGGTCTTGTTTTTAAACCTTCAACTGCTCTGTGCATAGCAAGAAATGTTGCATTAAGAATATTAATTTCGTCAATTTCTTTTTCAGTTGCAACACCTATAGAATAGTCAATCGCATTTTGACAAATTATATCAAAAAGTTGTTCACGCTTTTTTTCACTTAATTTTTTTGAGTCATTCAGCCCTTCAATTTCAAGACCGATGGGCAAAATTACTGCCGCAGCGTGTACAGGACCTGCTAAAGGTCCACGACCGGCTTCATCAATACCACAAATAATTTTATAACCAGCATTTATAGCCTTTTCTTCATATAAATAGTCCATATTTTACTCCGGTTTTTCAAGAGAAATTGTACCTAATCTGCCACCTCTGTATTCATCAAGCAACATTACAGATGCACGCTCATAATCAATTTCTCCGCCTTTAATCATCATTCCGCGTTTTTTACCAATCATTTCGAGAACTTCCCATGCCTCTTTATCAGTAAAATCCGCAATCTTGTATCTTTCTGTAAGGCGGTCAGGATAATCGTTTTTCATTACTTCTAAAAGTCTTACAGCAAGAGTTTCGGCATCAAGAATTTCGTCCTTTACAGAACCAATAAACGCAAGGCGGTCTCCTACTTGTGGGTCATCAAACTTTGGCCATAACACACCCGGTGTGTCAAGAAGTTCAATACCGTTACCGATATTAAACCACTGGTTATGTCTTGTAACACCCGCTTTATCGGCTACTTTTGCTTTTGCCGCCCCTGCCATTCTGTTGATAAATGACGATTTGCCAGTGTTAGGTATACCAACAACCATAATTCTTAGTGCCTTGCCCGGCATTCCTCGGTCTTCATTTTTCTTTATAACATCTTTTAAAACTTCACGGACTGCAACAATATAATTATTAAGTCCTTTACCAGTTCTGCAATCTACAGGGATTGCTTTTACACCTTTTTTCTTATAATGTTCAACCCACTGATTTGTTGTATTTTTATCTGCCAAATCACATTTATTAAGCAACACGATTCTAGGCTTATTGTTGATTAATTCTTCAAGTTCAGGGTTTGAACTGCTGTATGGAATTCTTGCATCAATAATTTCTGTAACGCCATCTACAAGAGATAAGCTCTCTTTAATAAGACGACGGGTTTTCGCCATATGACCAGGAAACCATTGAACAATCTGTTTTTGATTATCAGCCATTTTAGGAACTCCTTAACTTATGAATTAAACAATTCAGTATCGCCGAATTTATATATTACCTTACCCATAACATAATCTTCATCAATTAAGCCAACCATAGAATCGCGGCTATCAGCAGAATGATTACGATTATCGCCCATTACAAATATTTTGCCCTGTGGAACAACATATTTGCGAGTCATACCATAAGTATATTTTGCTTCTTCTTTAATATATGGTTCGTCAAGAATTTTACCATCAACAATTGTTTTACCTGTATGACGGTCAAATTCAACTACCTGGCCACCAACTGCAACTACCCTTTTGATAAGTACTTCTTCATAACCGTTTGGTTGTGAAATAACAACAACATCGCCATATTCAATTTCAGGTGTAATTGAAGAAATAATAAGATTATCGCCATTATGAAGAGTGTTTTCCATAGATTCGCCCGATACAACAGATATCTTAAAAAAGAATGTAAATATAATACCGACCGCTATTATAGCAGTCAGCAATATTGATGCAATTTCATAAATTGTTTCAATCTTTTTTGCTTTATTTTTCATTATTTATCTTCCAATCGCCAAATGGATAAATTCGTGTTTCTGCAACACCTAATACATATCTTTCATCAATAAGACCTATTGTTCTAAATCGACTGTCAAGAGAATTATTCCTATTATCGCCCATCACGAAAATGTAACCTTCAGGAATTTCTAAAGGATAAACATAATCGCCACTGATTTCAGTTTTTTCTGCAATATATGGCTCATGAAGGATTTTACCATTTACAGTAACAGTACCTTCAATGAAATCAATATTTACAGTATCGCCACCTTTTGCAATTACACGCTTAATAAGTGGTTCATTAAGTGAATTAGGTTGAGTAATTACTACAATATCGCCAGTTTCAACTTCATCTGTAATAGCACTTACTGTAAGCCAATCACCTGATTGAAGTGTAGGATTCATTGAGTCCCCATTTACACCTACAACCCTAAAGAAAAATGTAAAAATCACTAAAATAAGCAAGACTGCATAAATCAACGAGTCGAGCCAATCGTAAACAAATCTCCAAGACTTATTTTTGTCATTTTTAGAATATTCAGACACTTCAAACGAAATTGAAAAATCCTCTGTTTTTCTCATCTTTTATCACCCTTAAATAAACAGTTATTTTATCTGTTTTGCAATATTACTGATTTTCGTAAGTCGATGACTTACCCCTGACCTTGAAATAGGTGTACTTAACATTTCGCCTAGTTCACGTAATGAAACATCGGGGTTTTCAAATCTTAACTCTGCAATTTCACGCAAATCGTCAGATAAATACGAAAGTCCTACAGTATTTTTTATATGTATTATTGCTTCAACATGTTTTGATGCAGCATCAATAGTTTTATCAAGATTTGCATTTTCAAAATTTAACTTGCGATTAACATTATTGCGCATATCTTTATACATTTTAACACCCATAACTTCAAGTGCGGAACTGCACGCACCCATAGTCGCAAGAATATCCTCGATAGATTCGCTATCTTTAAAGTAGATTACATAATTTGAATTTCTTGTAATGCTTTTTGGTTTAACTGAGAGTTGCTCAAAATCGTTTATAAAAACTTTCAAATCACGACTCAAATTCAAATAAGGAACAACAAATTCTAAGTGATAACGCTTATTGGGGTCATTAACTGTACCACAAGCAAGAAACACACCTTTTAAGAAAGCATTTTTACAACACTCGTCTGAAAAATTTGCCCAATTCAGTCTTACTGCACTATTTTTTTGAGAATACCCAAAAGTTTCAAGAACTTTAATTCGTTCAGTTTCCTTTGTTATTTCAACCTTAGTTTTCTCTGATTTTGATTTCTTTATTTTTGGAGTTACACCACAAACACTTTGCATTAGTTCAAAGTATGTTTCTGCAATTCCGCTATGTTCTGTCAATATTGACATATCATGTAAAGAAAAAGCTCTTGAAAACAACATCATACCATATGCAAAAGCGTGTTTACAACAATCGTTTTCAATTTCAACGCTTAATATTTCATTTTTTACATTTGCTGAAAATGACATATTATAAAATCCTTATCTGTTCATATCTCTATGAAGAACTGACACATTAAATCCCATATCTTTTATCGAATTATACACAATTTCTGCAAACACAACAGAACGGTGTTTACCGCCTGTGCAACCAATTGAAATTGTTAACTGACTTTTACCTTCTGTTCTGTATAGCGGAACAAGATAGTTAATAAGGTCTAAAAGTTTTGGTTCTAAATCTTGGGCTTCTTTAAAACTCATAACATAATCACGAACCGGAGCATCAAGCCCTGTCTGATATTTAAGCTCCGGCACATAAAACGGATTCGGTAAACAGCGGACATCAAATACTAAGTCAGAATCTTTTGGTGCACCGTATTTAAATCCGAATGATAAAACATTTACCTTCATTGTTGCAGATACATCTTCAATAAAAAGTTTTGCAACTCGTTCTTTTAACTGAGCAGGAGAAATTAAAGATGTGTCAATAACATAATCCGCCAAATCACGTGCTTTTGAAAGCATTTCACGTTCTTTAACAATTATATCCTGCAAGTTCTGTGATTCGTCATATTTAAGTAAAGGATGTTTTCTGCGAGTTTCTTGATAACGTCTTAAAATTACATCATTATCTGCATCTATGAAAAGAATTCTATATTCACAATTCATTGTTTTTAATTCTTCAATAGCTTTGAACAAGTGAGAAAAAGAGCCACCGAGACGAATATCAGCAACAATGGCAACTTTTTCACGAACTTCTGCAGAATCCTCAAGAAGTTGAACGAAAGTAGGGATAAGTTTTGGAGTCATATTGTCAACACAGAAAAAACCAATATCTTCAAGTGTATCAATTACTCTTGATTTTCCTGCGCCTGACATACCTGTAACAATAACAAGTTGCATTTTAAACTCACTCCCCTATAATTTTAACTTCTGTTTCAAGTTTTACACCGTGCTTATCATACACGATTTTTTGCACATCTTTTATAAGATTAATAACATCTGTTGTTGTAGCATTATCTTTATTAATTACAAAGCCTGCATGCTTCTCACTGACTTGAGCGCCACCTACTGTATAGCCCTTTAGTCCGCAATCTTCAATAAGCGCACCTGCAAAATAACCTTCAGGTCGTTTGAAAGTACTACCTGCACTTGGATATTCCAACGGTTGTTTATCTTTTCTTCGTTGGAGTTTATCATCCATAGCCGCTTTGATTTCGGTTTTGTCTGCTTTTTTAAGTTTCATTGTAGCAGAAATTATTGTGTACCCGTTATCTGTATATGCACTACCGCGATATCTTAAATGCAAGTCATTTTGTAACAAATCGCCCATTTTGCCATTCAAATCAATATGTTTAACAGAAACAAGAACATCTTTCATTTCTCCGTTGTAAGCGCCTGCATTCATATAAACCGCACCGCCAAGAGTACCCGGTATTCCATAAGCAAACTCAAGACCTGAAAGCGAATTTTCAAGAGCAAACATACAAAGAGATTTAAGTGATGCACCAGCTTCACAACAAATCGTTTCGTCATCAATAAGATAGATGTTTGACATTTTTGAGCCAATTTTTATAACTACATTATCAATCCCGTTATCACTGACAAGCAAGTTTGAGCCGTTGCCGATTACTAACGGATGAACATTTTTTAAGTAGCAAAAATCTAAAATCTTTTGAAGAGAATCAACTGACTCGGGTATAACAAGCACGCGAGCATTACCGCCACATTTGAAACTTGTATATTTTTTCATAGGTGCATTGCAGATTACTTCTGCACCAAGATTTTGGGCGAATATTGCGATTTCGTTATACACTCAAATACCCTCTTTCAATTAATAATTCTGCCAGATGTCAATTTCTTTTGCCTGTGGCTCATAACCCTCATCCATACCAAGTTGATGAAGAAGCTCGCGAGCGGCGTTATAACCCATTTTCTTTTGTCTGTTATTCATAGCGGCGCACTCAATAATAACCGCAAGATTTCGACCAGGTTTAACAGGAACAACAGTAAGTGGGATTTTAACATCAAGAATTGATATGTATTCATTATCAAGACCCATACGGTCATATACTTTTGAACTATCCCATGGTTCAAGTTGAATAACCATATTGATTTTCTCTGTAAGTTTAACGGCACCCATACCGAAGATACGACGGGCATTAATAATGCCTATTCCTCGAAGTTCAATAAAATGACGAATATTATCTGGTGCTGAGCCCACTAGAGTTTTAGCAGAAGCTTTTCTGATTTCAACTGCATCATCAGCAATAAGACGATGTCCGCGTTTAATAAGCTCAATTGCGGTTTCACTTTTACCAACACCGCTATCGCCAACAATTAGTACGCCTTCGCCATAAACTTCAACAAGAACACCATGGCGGGTTATACGCGGTGCAAGTGCAGTACCGAGAAAATAGATAAGCGTTGACATACTTGCAGATGTTGCTTCGGCAGTTCTTAAAATGGGAACTTTATATTTCTGTGCCGCTTCAACCATACCATCAAGTGGTTCAAGACTTCTTGTAATCATTACAAGAGATGGTTGTCTGCTGAAAAGACGCTCCATACATTGAAGTTGTTCTTCTTTTGTAAATGATTTTACAAATTCAAACTCTGAAAAACCAAGATACTGTACTCTTGCAGGGTCAAAGTATTTATCGTTACCCGCAAGCAAAAGACCCGGTCTGTTAACCTCTTGAGATGTGATTGAAAGTTCAGATGCGTCGCAAGGTAAATATATTGTTTCAAGACCAAATTCATTAATAATTTTCTCTAAAGAAACAGAATATTTTGAAGCCAAAACGCCTACCTCCCCTTATAATGATAATATTTAATACATTATATAACATTATCTCTGATTTTCCAATAGTTTTTTGAATATTTTTTCAATTTATTTTATCAAAAACAGAACCCGACAGGTATTCCCATCGGGCTCTTTCAATTTATGAAATTAGGTTATTTCATATTTTCTTCATAAGATTTAATCATCTTTTTTACCATCTGACCGCCAACACTACCTGCCTGCTTTGAAGTAAGGTCACCGTTGTAGCCCTGCTTAAGATTTACGCCTACTTCAGAAGCAGCTTCCATCTTGAAACGGTTGAGAGCTTCACGAGCTTCTGGTACTACGTTCTTATTACCTCTTGACATCTGAATACACCCCTTATCAATTAATTTTTTATATCAATTGCGTTTGCAGTAGTATTTTGAGTAATTATCAAGAATTTATTATTGAAAAATTTTGCTAATTATAATCTCTTAACGATGCAAATTTATAACCTTGTCGCCTTGCCTCATCAATTATTTCAGACAAAGCGTTTGCGTTGTCAGGCGAAACAGAATGCAACAGTATTACAGCACCTGAATGAAGTCGCGAAATTACTTTTTCATAGGCATAATCTTTACCTTTTTGATTATCTAAATCCCAATCGGCATAAGCTAATGACCAGAAAACACAAGTATAACCTAGATTATTAAGCTGATTTAATGCTACTTCATTGTATTCGCCTTTCGGAAACCTAAAATACGGCTCACTATAATTAAAGTGTTCTTTCAAATATTCTTCCATTCCTTTAACTTCTTTTGTTATCTGTTCTGTACTGATTTCTGCAAATGAGGGATGAGTTACTGAATGGTTACCTACTATATGACCTTCATCAATCATTCTTTTTATGAGTTCAGGATTTTCTTTAACTTGTGGCAAAGTACAGAAAAACGCCGCGTTTACATTCTTGTCTTTTAGTGTATCAAGGATTTTTGAAGTATAGCCATTTTCATAGCCACAGTCAAAAGTCAGATACAACACTTTTTCTTTAGATTTTGTATCAAGACAAAACGCATTAAATCCGTTAGATTCAAAGAATTTTTGTGCATTTATTGATATTTCATTTGCTACACCATTTTTTGCAACGCCGTAACTGTGGGCAATTTTCTTGGTTGAATAAACCTTTTCTGCCATTGGTTCAGGTGTTACGGTAGTTTCGGGTGGAGTTGTTTGATTTTCTGTTGTGTTTTCAGTCGTATTTTGCGTAAATGTTTCATATTGCGGAATACTCATTCTTTTACATGAAGTCAACATTGACAAACACAGAGTAAGGCAGATTATTTTAGTTAAATATTTCATATACTACACTTACTTCATCATTTTGTTAACATTATCAACAACGTTATTCATAGTATCCATTGCCTTTTTTGCAGTTTTCTTCATCTTCTTTTTTGTTTTTGTGTTAGACATTGAATTTGTTACTGCCATAGCTGCTGTACCCGCAAGCATACCTGCACCTATTGCTTTTGCTACATTTTTGTTATCCATTTTTCTTCCTCCTTTTCGATATTTTGCTCATAAAACATTTTTTGTGAGCAACAATATTTTTTGAAATAAAAATAAAAAAATTATTAAATTATCTTTTAAATTATTTCTAAAAATGTTATACTTTGATTTAGAAAAAATTTGTAAAATTAAGGTGATGAAAATGACACTTAATATTGTAATGGTTGAGCCTGAAATTCCACAAAATACAGGTAATGTAGCAAGAACTTGTGCCGCAACAGGTGCACGATTACACCTTGTTGGTAAAATGGGATTTACACCTGATGATAAAAAGTTAAAACGAGCAGGTCTTGATTACTGGTATCTTCTTGATATTACTTACTATGACACAATGGAAGAGTTTTTTGAGAAAAACAAAGGTGGAAACTTTTTCTATTTTTCAACTAAAGCACAGAAAAGACATTCTGACGTAAAATACCCTGATAATACATATCTTGTATTTGGCAAAGAAACTGCAGGACTTCCAGAAAAATTACTTTTTGAAAACGCTGACAAATGTGTGAGAATACCTATGATTGACGAGGCAAGAAGTTTGAATCTTTCAAATGCAGTTGCAATAGGTGTTTATGAAACTTTAAGACAATGGGATTATCCACAACTTCTTGAAAGTGGAGAACTTAGAAACTATAACTGGGCAGACCAACAATGAAAACTCCACAAGAATTAATTGAATATTGCCTTAACAAAAACGGCGCTTATGTTGACCACCCTTTTGGACCTGATTCTGAAATTATTAAAGTTGAAAAGAAAATTTTTGCACAATTTTTTCAATTAAAAGGAATTGATACAATAACACTTAAATGTGATGCAATGACAGGTCAATTTTACAGACAGATGTTCCCTGATGTTGTAGTACGTGGTTATCATTGTCCACCAGTTCAGCAACCATATTTCAACACATTTCCGTTAGATGGTTCTGTACCTGATGAAATAATACTTGAAATGATTGACCATAGTTATTCAGTGGTTGTTGGTAAATTGCCGAAGTGTTTGCAAAGAAATTTGAATGAAGAATTGAAAAACACGCCCAACTAGTTTTGATGGGCGTGTAATTTTTTGTTTGAATCCCTCCACCGCTTACGCGGTCCCCCTCCCTTTGACAAGGGAGGCAAGAGTGAGTTTATTCATTTAATGAGAATGTAATATTAACTTTGAAAAGGTCGCCGTCGATTTTTATATCGAGATTACCATTTTGGACTTCTGTAAGGGATTTTGCTATTGAAAGTCCTAATCCGCTACCCTCGGTATTTCTTGAACTGTCGCCACGAACAAAGCGTTCCATAAGTTCATCCCCTGAAATATTAAGAGGGTCTTTAGATATATTTCTGAAACTGATTTCTGCATTTTTGCCATTGCGTTTTGCATCAATATACACACGAGTATTGGGTTGTGCGTATTTAGCGATATTATTGAGAATATTGTCAAACACACGCCATATATGACGGTTATCTGCCATTACAAGCAACTGCTCGTCAGTTTTATTGAGTACAACCAGCAAATTGCTATTAGAGAACTTTTCATCGTACTCGCCGAGTGCTTGTGAAAGTAGAATACCCAATTCAAGTTGTGTAAGATTTACGCTTATATTACCTGTTGATGCCTTTGATGCTTCAAGCAAGTCATCAATCAGTTTTTTAAGGCGTGCTGATTGACGAGATAATACACTTACGTACTCTTTTGCAGTTTCGTTTTCGATTTCTTCTTTTTCAAGTAAGTCAACATAGTTGATAATTGATGTTAAAGGAGTTTTAATGTCGTGTGAAACATTGGTAATAAGTTCTGTTTTGAAGCGTTCACTCTTCATTCTTTCTTCAACAGCTTTTGCAATACCGTCATTAATGTTATTTATATTTTCAGCGTGGTCTTTCATATCAAGGAACATATATTTTGTATTGATTTTCTTATAAAGATTACCTTTTGCAATTTCTTCTGTACCTTTTTTTATGCGTTTAAGTAGTATTGCAACAACAATAACAAAAACGCCAATAATTGCATTCATTAACCATACTATTGGCCAAGAAAATCCCCAAAAATCAAAAGAACAAAAAATTAAAAATTCTACAAAAATAATTGCAATAACGAACAATACTGTTTTCCAAACAAGTGGGATTGAGCGAATAAAACTCCATACCAAATGGAAAACCTTTTTGCAGAATCTAAAAATTACACTGCTACTCTTTTTGAGTATTGCAAATACAAGGTATAACACTTTATAAATTAAGCTTGACTTAATATATGTTTCAGTTTTGAAGCGTACTGCACTTGTCATTAAAAGAATCGCAAGAAGTACTGCGTCAAGGACAACTGCCAATATTAAAAGCAACGCAAGGAATGGCATAGCAGACCACATTGCAGGGTCATAATTGTATGTTACCATTTGATAAAAAGCTAAATCTATAAACGATACAACTCCCCAAGCAAGAAGCCATGTAAGCCCTGCCCAGATAGCAATTAAAATGTCTATTGGGAATTTATCGAATTTAGATGTATAAATTCCTTCAAAATCTGCTTTATGACCTGCAGAACACATCAGGAAAATTAACAATGCAACTGTTAAAACTAGTGAAACAACTGTATAAATAAAGAATAGTGTTTGTTTACCTGCAAGAGCATCAAAAAGCTCGCCAGCATAGTAAAAAGCATCTTTTTTAACAAGATTTTCTTTAACACAGATTGTTATGGTATAAGTTTTATCTTCGTATTTATCAAAATCATCTGCATATACGGTTGTTGACTCTAAAGTATCATCATAATTAGGGTCGTTATCAGAATTACGATACTCTTCTTTGAGTACTGAAAAAGTATAATCTTGTTTATTGAATGCAGTACTCATATTTGATTCATCAATATTTGAATAAATGATTTTGCCACTATCATCTTTAATTTCAACCATTAAATTTTCTGATAAATCGTAATAAAGAACATCTGCACCTTCATATTTTCCGTACTTTTCATAGTGCTCTACACTATCGTAAAGCTCTGACATAGGTCGCCATGTAAGACCACTATATAAAGAGTTCTTCATTTCATCCCAATTTGCACTTTCGGTAAAAGCACCTGAGCCGAAACCGAAAATTAAGCACGCACCTGACAAAAGTGCAGTTGTGAGCATTACTGCAAACAATACAACTGCTATGCACTTGACAACAAAATTGCTTTTCATTACTTAACACCTCTCCATCTTATAACCTTGTCCCCATACTACTTTTAAATAGCGTGGTTCGGCAGGGTTAATTTCGATTTTTTCGCGAAGGTGTCTTATATGTACTGCAACTGTGCTTTCTGCGCCGTAGG
>CALCBQ010000057.1 GCA_937897215.1 uncultured Clostridia bacterium
GGAAGGTGGCAAAACGAAGTTTTGACGGAAGGGGGGCAAAGAGCCCGACAAACTCAAATTTGTATATTTAATCACAAAAGCCACTCCGTTTTGGAGTGGCTTTTGCTTTAACTCGACCGACCTGTGTCGGCGTGTGTATCATCTATTTAAGTTTATAATCTTAATTTTCATCAACATAATCACAAGCGGCAAGGGCTGCTACTGCACCATCGCCTGCGGCAGTAATTACCTGACGGATTGATTTTGTACGGCAGTCCCCTGCTACAAAAATACCTTTTGCATTTGTAAGGCAATTTTCAGTTGCATTCACATAACCACGCTCGTCAAGATTAACAAGCTCTTTGAAAGCGTCATTCTGTGGCACAAGACCGATTGCAACAAACATACCATCAAGAGTTAAATCTGTTGTTTCTGCTGTTGATGTGTTCTTGATTGTAATTCCACGAAGTTCATTCTCGCCTATAATTTTTTCAACTACTGAGCCGAGAATAATTTCTACATTTGCTTTACTCTTTAATTTCTCAACGAGTTTTTGCTCGCCTGTGAAGAAATCGAGGTTTTGAACTACATAAACCTTTTGAGCTAAGTCTGAAAGAAGAATTGCTTCTTGAAGTGCAGAATTTCCGCCACCGATTACTGCAACGGTTTTGCCCTCATAGAAAGCACCATCACAAACGGCACAGAACGAAATGCCTTCGCCAATAAGATTTTGCTCATTCTCGAGCCCTAAAAGGCGATGCTTTGCACCGGTTGCAATAATTACAGATTTACCCTCAAATTCCCCTGAATCAGTAACAACTGTTTTAATGTCGCCATCACGGATTTCGAGTACTTCTGCACACTCAACTTCTGCATCTTGGTTAAGCACTTGTTCAACAAGTTTTTCAGCAAATTCGTTGCCTGTTACTTCATTGAATCCGGGAATATTCTCAACCTTTGGGGAGAATGTAATCTGCCCACCAAAGCTACCTTTTTCTATAACAAGAACTGTTTTATTTGCCCTACGAGCATATAGGGCAGCGGTAAGCCCTGCAGGGCCACCGCCAACAACTATAATATCATACATAATTTTTACCTTTAATTTTATCAGTGAGATATTTTTTTGTTAGGGCTGTACAAAAGCGGAAGGAATACGCGGTATTGCTGAGCATTTTGGACGAGCTATAACGGAAAAATAGCCACTGAGCTTATGCGTTGAGATATTTCTTGATATCCGATACACCTGTATATTTTGTTGCTACACCGTTTTCAACAACTACGAGTGTTGGTGCCTGCTTAATGCCGAATTCGTTAACCAAATCAACATTTTCGTTAGCAAGAAGTTTGTTGTAAACTACGCCTGCTTTGTCAAGAAGTGAGCAAGCAATTTTACAGTTAGGGCAAGTTGCAGTTGTGAAAAGCATTACACCGTCTGCTACTTTTGATTCTACTTTACCTAAAAGTGGTGCTTCATCGCAAGCGCAAACTGTATCTGTGCCAACGTGAGGAGCAGATGACTTGCTGATATCGTAAACTTTTCTGTCTTTGTATTCCTGAGCCTTACCGTCATTCCAGTTTTTAACAGGACGATAGTAACCTGTAATTCTTGAGTAAACCTCTGCCTCTTCGCCACAGTGTGGGCAAGTGAATGCTTCGCCTGCAATATAACCGTGGTTCTTACAGATTGAGTAAATTGGAGAAATTGAGTAGTATGGAAGACGATAGTTAGATGCAATCTTTCTTACAAGATTTGCGCAAGACTGCCAATCAGGAAGTTTTTCGCCAAGGAATGCGTGGAATACTGTACCTGATGTGTAGAGAGTGTGAAGTTCATCCTGCATATCAAGTGCTGTAAAGATATCGTGAGTATAACCAACAGGAAGATGTGAGCTGTTTGTGTAGTAAGGTGTTTCGCCTTCTTTTCTACCTGCTGTAATGATGTCTGGGTAGTATTTAAGGTCATGCTTTGCAAGACGGAAAGCAGTTGACTCTGCAGGAGTTGCTTCAAGGTTGTAAAGGTCGCCGTAAAGTTCCTGATAGTCAGAAAGGCGTGTTCTCATATGATTAAGAACGTCTTTTGCAAACTGCTGTGTCTTTTCAGTTGTCATATCTGCCTGAAGCCATTTAGCATTAAGACCAACTTCGTTCATACCAACAAGACCGATTGTTGAGAAGTGGTTGTTGAATGTGCCAAGGTAACGCTTTGTATATGGATAAAGACCTGCATCAAGAAGTTTTGTGATAACATCACGTTTAACTTTAAGTGAACGAGCAGAAATGTCCATCATCTTGTCAAGACGAGCATAGAAATCTGCTTCATCTTTTGCAAGGTAAGCAATTCTTGGTAAGTTGATTGTAACAACACCAACAGAACCTGTTGATTCGCCACTACCGAAGAAACCACCTGACTTCTTGCGAAGTTCACGAAGGTCAAGACGAAGACGGCAGCACATTGAACGAACGTCTGATGGCTCCATATCACTATTGATATAGTTTGAGAAGCATGGAGTACCGTATTTTGCAGTCATTTCAAAGAGAAG
>CALCBQ010000058.1 GCA_937897215.1 uncultured Clostridia bacterium
TAGAGGAAAATGGGAAACATTCAATTACTTTTTCGAACTATCCGCATTCTGATGATTGGTTATTAAATTCAAGAGAAAGAATAAATCAAATAATAAAAGAAAATCTTAAATAACGGAGTATTAAAATGAGGAAATTTTTTAAAATTATAAAAAATTTCATAAAAGAAACGGATAAAATATTGCTCTTGCTATGTATCACTGCATCTGCTTTTGGTTGTGTAAGTGTGTTAAGCGCAACATTATGGACTGTTGATGATGGAGAAAAGTTTTCACGAGACTTTTTAGTTATGTGTGCCGCTTGCACTGCAGGTATTATAATTGCAATTATTATTTCACTAATTGACTATGAGTTTATAATGAAAATGGCACCATTTATAGGGATATTTTGCATTGGTATTATGCTTTTGCTTTTTGCAGTCGGTGTTGGACCTATTGAACGACCTGATGCTAAAACATGGATTAAAATTGGCTCCATTTTCTTTCAACCATCCGAACTTGTTAAAATCGGTTATATTATTACGTTTGGTGTTCATCTTGAAAAACTTAAAAGCAATATTAACCACCCACTATCCATTCTACAATTAGGTGTGCATGCTTTAGTACCAATTCTTCTTGTTATGAAATCAGGCGATATGGGGTCAGCACTTGTATTCATTATAATTACAGTTGCAATGCTCTTTGTTGCAGGACTTCATTGGGGTTACTTCTTAGGTGGTGGACTTTTAGTAGTTGCTGCATTGCCTCTTGCTTGGGTTTTCGTACTTGATAACATCCAAAAAGAGCGATTTTTAGCACTTGCCTACCCTGAACTTTACCCCGATATTATCTATCAACAAGAACGCGGTATGGCTGCACTCGGTGGTGGTGGAATTACGGGACAAGGGTTGTTCCAAGGCAGACTTACACAAACGCCTGATGCAATTCCTGAAGCAGAAAATGATATGATTTTTACTGTTATCGGCGAAGAATTAGGTCTTGTTGGTACTGTACTTGCACTACTTTTACTTACATTCATTGTTATAAGAATTATAAGAACTGGCAGACACGATAACATTGGCAATACAAAGGTTATGTGCTATGGTGTTGCAGCTATGATTGCAGGACAAGTTATTATTAATGTAGGTATGTGCTTAATGTTATTACCTGTTATAGGTATCACTCTCCCATTCTTTAGTGCTGGTGGTTCTTCAAACCTTTGTATTTATTTCTCAATCGGTTTGATTTTAAGTTTCTACAGATATAATCAACAAAGAGATTTAATACATGTAAGCCAGCAGAACATTTACAATCCATTTTCGGAGATATAAAAAGAGGTCGCGGTTGCGACCTCTTTTTTATGCCTTTTTAACAGCACCCATATTTGCCATAATCTTTTTTGTACCTACTTTTTCAAAGGCAATTTCCATAAGTGTATCATTACCCATTGGTTTAAGTGAAACAATCATACCTTTACCGAATACACGATGTGTTACTTGTTCGCCAACCATAAATGTATCTGCTGATTTCTTTGGTTGACTACCGAAACCTGCACCAAAACCACTTGTATTTTCTTTCTTACTTTTAACAGTAGGTTTACGCTGAATCGGTTTAACCAAAGATTCGCAACACTCTTTTGGCAACTCATCTAAAAACAATGAAGGACGATTGTATTTTGTTGCGCCAAAAATCATTCTTGAACGAGCATTAAGAAGATAAAGTTTTTGTTTTGCGCGGGTAATACCAACATATGCCAGACGGCGTTCTTCTTCAATTTCTACCGGGTCAAACAATGCTTTTGTACCAGGAAAAACACCTTCTTCCATTCCAGGAATGAAAACTACAGGGAATTCAAGACCTTTTGACGCGTGAAGTGTCATAAGTACAACTGTATCAGCATCTGCATTGTAATTATCAATATCAGTCATCAATGCAACTTCTTCAAGAAAATCTGAAAGTTCTGCATCAGGATTTTCTTCTTTATATCTGATTAAGTTGTTATTAAGCTCATCTAAGTTCTGTAATCTTTCTTCGCCCTTTTCTTTATCAGCCATTGTCATTACTTTATAGCCGGTTTCATCAAGCAATGAGATGAATACCGATGACATTGACTCTCGGGTTAGTAATTCTTCAAAACTTTCAATCATTTGTGTAAATGCAATAAGTTTATCAGCACTACGCTTTAACTTTTCATATTCATTTGATGTTCTGAATACTTCAAACAAACTAATACCAAGTGCATCAGCTATTTCTTTTGCATAAGCAATAGTTGTAGCACCAATTCCACGCTTTGGTACATTAATAATTCGTTCAAGACGAACACTATCATCATGATTAGCAATAACTGATAAATATGCCAAAGCGTCTTTAATTTCCATACGGTCATAGAATTTATGACCGCCAATAATTCTGTATGGAATACCACTACGTACCAAAGTTCTTTCAACAGAGTTTGACATTGAATTCATTCTGTAAAGAACTGCAAAATCACTAAATTTGCCGGTTGAGCCCATTTGTTTCATAATCTCGTCAGCAATATATTTTCCTTCTGCGTACTCATCATCAAGGGTATTTAAAATAATTTTATCGCCCTCTCCATTAGATGTCCAAAGTTCTTTACCTTTTCTCTGTTGATTATGTGAAATTACAGCATTTGCACCATCAAGAATATTCTGAGTTGAACGGTAATTTTGTTCAAGACGAATAGTTTGTGCATTGCTAAAATTCTTTTCAAAGCTCAAAATATTTTCAATTGTAGCGCCACGGAATTTATAAATACTCTGGTCATCATCGCCAACAACACAGATATTATTATAACCCTCTGACAAAAGTTTTGTAAGTACAAATTGAGCATGATTTGTATCCTGATACTCATCAACAAGCACATACTTGAATTTGTTCTGATAATATTCTCGTACGTCATTATTTTCCTGCAAAAGTTTAACCGTATAGAAAATAATATCATCAAAGTCCATGGCATCTGCATTTTTTAGTAATTTCTGATACTTGGCATAGCAGTCAGCAATCTGTTTTTCTCCATATTTGTTACTGCTAAGACTTGCAAATTCTTCAGGTGGTAAAAGCATATCTTTTGCACGACTGATTTCTGCAAGAATTGATTTAGTAGATAAGAATTTATCGTCGATATTCAAAAGACGTTGACAATCCTTCATAATGCGTTTACTATCATCAGTATCATAGATTGTGAAGTGCTTTGTAAATCCTAATAATTCGGCATTTCTGCGTAAAATACGGACACATATCGAGTGGAATGTACCTGCCCATATATCGTTTGCACTTTCGCCTATTCTCAATACAAGTCGCTCTTTTAATTCGTTTGCAGCCTTGTTTGTAAAAGTAAACGCAAGTATTTCCCAAGGCATTGGGGCGTCAACTGATAATACACGCTTAATGTCATCATAAACTGAATTATCACCATTATAGTAAGCGTTCATAAGGTTAATTGTGTTTTCATCCACTCTTGCATTAACCTCATTTGACCCAAAAGCAGTGCCAAATTTCATTAGATTTGCAATTCTATTTACAAGCACAGTTGTTTTACCGCTACCTGCACCTGCAAGAATTAAAAGCGGTCCGTCAACCGATAAGACCGCTTTTAACT
>CALCBQ010000059.1 GCA_937897215.1 uncultured Clostridia bacterium
AAAAGGAATCCCCTCGCCACTTCGTGGCCCTCTCCCCTTTGACAAGGGGCGCTTTTTATCATTGAGCTTATTTTACCATACAACCCACTTGATAATCAAATATTTTTGCAGTATAATTATTATATTGTTTTTATGAGGTGAGAATATGCTTCTTACAGTTGATATTGGTAACACAAATATAAATCTTGGTATTTTTGATGGGGACACTCTTACAATGAGTGCTCGTATTTCTACTGACCGTCAAAAAACTGACGACCAATATGCCGTTGATTTTGTTAATATTTTTTTAGTTTACAACATTAAGGCAAGTGATATTGAAAGCTCTGTTGTTTCATCAGTTGTGCCTGAAATTACCATACATATTAAAAATGCAATCAAGCGTCTTACAAACAAAAAGGTTATCGTGCTTTCTCCTGGTGTTAAAACAGGGCTTAATATTCTTATTGATAACCCTGCTCAACTTGGTGCAGACCTTGCAGCCGGTGCAGTTGGTGCAGTAACCGAGTACCCACTCCCTGCATTTATCGTGGATTTAGGTACTGCTACAAAAATTTGTGCAGTTGACGAAAATCGCAATTTCAGAGGTTGTATGATTGCCCCAGGTGTTGCTGTTTCTCTTAAAGCGCTTACTGACACAAGCTCACTTTTACCTGCAATCCCACTTGAGCCACCAAAAAAAGCCTGCGGAACTAACACTATTGAAAGTATGCAAAGTGGAATAGTTCTTGGCACGGCATCTATGATTGACGGCATTATTGAGCATTTTGTAAAAGAACTTGGCGAGCCAAAAACAATTGTTGCAACAGGAGGACTTGCTGGATTTATTGCCCCTGTATGCAAACGTGAAATGGTACTTGACCAAGACCTTATCCTTAAAGGACTTAAAGCAGTTTACGAGAAAAATAGGTAGATACTATATTCCCCTCCCTCACAGAGGGAGGTGGCATTTTCGCAAGAAAATGTCGGAGGGAGTTTTTGTTTATTTATGTTACTCCCTCAGTCAACTTCGTTGACAGCTCCCTCAAAGAGGGAGCGACTATCGTTCCTTATTCATACTGTCAAATTTTGCATTGTATCCTAATTTTCAGGAACAGTAGCAAGGAGGAATATAAATGGCAAAAACCACTAAACGAGCAAGACGGAGAAAGACCTTGTTCCTTGCTCAGAACGCCATACTCACAGCTCTTATTGTGCTTATGGCATTCACACCAATCGGCTATTTGCAAATAGGCATAGTGAAAATGACTTTCATTATGATTCCTGTTGCCGTTGGTGCAATTACTTTAGGCGAGAAATCAGGCGCATTTTTAGGGCTTGTGTTTGGTATTACAAGTTTTATTCAATGCTTTGGTCTCGACCTTTTCGGCACTACGCTTTTCGGCATAAATCCATTATATACATTTATAATGTGTATAGTGCCACGCGTACTTATGGGTTACCTTTGTGGAGTAATTTATAAGCTGGTTGCAAGAAAAAAGAAAAAGTTTGCATTAGTTTTCGCAAGTTTTTTAGCGCCTGTTCTTAACACCACATTCTTTATGAGTTTATTGCTTCTCTTTTTCGGAGAAAGCGACTACATAATGGGAATTCGTAACGGCGCAGAACTTTTACCATTTTTAGTTGCATTTGTAGGGCTTAACGGAGTTATGGAAATTGTTACTACAACAGTTATTGGCCCACCGGTTGCAAATGCAGTTAAAAAAGCAACACAGAAATTTAAATAAAAAAATTATTGGGACGCTATTAATTAACCATAGCGTCCCAATTTATTGCATAAAAAAAGGTGGGAAATCTCCCACCTTAATAACAAATTCAAATAACAATATACAAATAGATTTATTTTTTCGCAAGACAATGTGGCAGAGGCGAAGCTGTATCAGGTATACCGCGA
>CALCBQ010000060.1 GCA_937897215.1 uncultured Clostridia bacterium
TGCCCCTTACCTGCAAGCAACACTAAATCGCCTTTTCTCGCCTTTGACAATGCAAATTCAATTGCCTGACGGCGATTTTCAATCACTGCAATACGGGATTTCGCTTTTTCCATTCCACAAAGAATATCATTAATAATCAAAAGCGGATTTTCATTTCTCGGGTTATCGCTTGTAACAACGGCAATATCAGATAAATCCCCCGCTATTCTGCCCATTTCAGCACGCTTGGATTTATCACGGTCGCCACCGCAACCGAACACAGTTATTATTCTGCCCTTTATAAATTCGCGAACACTTTGAAGTATATTATAAAGTCCGTCAGGAGTGTGGGCATAATCAATTATAACAGAAAAGTTTTTTGATGTTTTAATTATTTCTGCCCGCCCCTTAATGAAGTCGACCGAATTGCAAGCACTAAAAACATCATCATGAGAAAATCCAAGATTGATAAGTGTAGCAACCGCGCACAAAGAGTTATAAACCGTAAATCTGCCAGGTATTTTTGTAGTAATCCTACCAATGCAATCGATACCCACAAATTCATATCGCACACCATTTTCATTGCATACAACATTTTTTGCGGTATAGTCAGCCTCATTACTTATTGCGGAAACAGTTTTATATGGACAATCTATTCTGTTTACTATTGATTGTATATTAACATCATCAATATTCATACAAGCAGATTTTGCCATAGAGAATAAACGAAGTTTTGCATCAATATAATTCTGCATATTTCCGTGATAATCAAGGTGTTCGGGAGTGATATTCGTAAGCACTGCCGTTTCAAAATTTAATCCCCACACTCTTTCCTGATGAAGACCTTGCGATGAAACCTCCATAACGCAGTATTCACAACCGTTATTTACCATTTCTCTCAACATTTTATGCAGTTTCATCGGTTCGGGAGTTGTTAATTCAGAATCAGTTTCTCTGTTTCCGGTTGAAACCTTTACTGTACCGATTATTCCACATTTTTTACCAAGACTTTCAAGCATATCTTTGATAAAAAACGATGTTGATGTTTTTCCATTGGTGCCTGTAACACCAATAAGTTTAAGTTTTTTTGCGGGATTACCATAGAAATTTGCCGCTATTTCAGAATATGCACGCCTTGTGTTTTTGACAATAATCTGATTAGGAATTTTTAAATCCTTTGATGTTACTACGGCTATCGCGCCTTTTTTTACTGCATTTTCCACAAGCGAATGGCCATCAACACGGTTGCCGTCAATACAAACATACAAAGCATTTTTTAAGTTATTTTTATCGTTATCCGTTACTCTTTCAACTTCCACATCTTCATACACGCTGTGCGTTTCAACATCCTTAAGAAGAGTAGAAAGTTTCATTATTTTACCTCATATTAAATTAGTCCGTTATGTTTTCACTTGAACGGAAATATACTGTAATTATTGCGCCTGTTTCTGCGGTTGTTTCGGCAGGAATGCTTTGCTTATATGAAAGCACCTGGCCTGCACCTTGAGTTGTACCCGCGATTTTAATGTTAAATCCGGCATTTACTGCAAGACGATTTGCTTCAGTTAATGTGAGTCCTGTAAGATTTGGTACTGTTACTGTTTGTTTTTCTGCATTTTCTTCTGTATAAACAACGATTATACCATTCTTAGGCATTGACTGATTTGCAGATGGCATCTGTGAAACAACTGTTTCGCCGTTACCTACTATTTTCACTGTAAATCCGCTTGCTTTTGAACGAACTTTTGAAGCGTCTTCGCCAACAAGATTTGGTGCAGTTGTAGTTGCTTGTGCAAGCTCTTCATCACTATACTGAGGGTCAATATTGAGGTATGCAAGAATATTTTCAAAAATTCTTCCTGCCACCGGAGCCGCGCCTGAACCACCTGTTGCATAATACAATGGTTCATCAACTGCAATAAGTACTGCAATCTGTGGGTCATTTGCAGGAGCAAAGCCCGCAAACGACGCAATACACATATCATCTGTATTAAGTTTTTCACTTGTACCTGTTTTACCGGCTACATGGTAACCAGCAACATAGGCATTTTTAGCAGTACCCCATACCACAACCTGTTCCATAAGGTCGCACATGGTATCGGCAGTTTTCTCAGAAATTACTTGTCTTTTTACTGTTGGTTTTGTTTCAGAAATAATGTTTCCGTTTTCGTCCAATACCTTATCAACAATATAAGGTGTCATAAGTTTTCCGCCGTTACCGAGGGACGCTACCGCAGTAATCATCTGAATTGGTGTTGCCTGGAATGTCTGACCGAATGATGCAGATGAAAGTTCTGCAATACCCATTCTGTCAACTGTGTAATATGTTTTATTTGCAACAGGAGCCGCCTCTGACGGCAAATCAACGCCTGTTTTTTCTGTAAATCCAAAAGCTTCAAAATATTTTGAAAATGTTTCTTTACCTAATTTTTGACCTAATGTAATAAAGTATGTATTACAGGAATTAGGAAGTGCCTCGGCAACAGTCTGCACACCGTGAGCTTTATGGTTGTAACAATGCTGATAATAGTTTGCAACCTTTATTGAACTTGTGCAATTATATGTACTTGTTGTTGTAATTGCACCTTCTTCAAGTCCTGCTGCAGCAACGAAAAGTTTGAATACTGAACCCGGCTCATAAGAGTCGCTTACTACTCGGTTACGCCACTGTGAAAACAAGGCATTGTTCTCCGCTTTGCTTTTTTCTGTTTTATCTTCGATTTTTTCTATTTCTTCAAGCACGGAATTTGATGAAATTTTATAAGGAGAATTCAAATCGTAGTCAGGCATTGTTGACATACCAAGAATCGCACCTGTTTTAACATCCATTACAATTCCGTAAGCGTATTTTGCCTGTGTTTCTTCAATCGCCTGAGAAAGTTGTTGTTCAAGATAATACTGAATTACTTCATCTATTGTCAGAACAAGTCCTTTACCCTGCTCTGCATCATAAGTTGTTTCGTAATCATTTGGCATTTCGCCTGCTAATGCATTTTTAGCGGTAATAATTCTACCTGCTTCGCCAGTAAGTATGTCATTGTATTTAAGTTCAAGACCTGCCCTACCAGAATCGCCTGAACCTGTAAATCCAAGAACAGTTGATGCAAATGAGCCAAGCGGATAATAACGCTTTGTATCAGGGTCAATGCCCACAATAAGACCAAGTTTTTCATCACTATGGTCAGAAAGATATTTTCTTAACTCGTCTTTTTTTGCATTATCAATCTGACCGATAATTTTTTCGTAACCGCTTTCTTTACGGTTAACTTTTTTCTCAACTGTTTCACGGTCCAACTCAAAAATCTCAACGAAACCATCGATTAACAACTTTTTCTGTTCTTCAGTTGAAATTTTTGAAGGATTTATGTAAACGAGCCACGCAGATGCACTTTGTGCGAGAACTTTCATATTCGAATCATAAATTGTTCCGCGATTTGCATTAATAACAGTATCACTCAACTGATTCTTCTCGGCTTCAAGTCGATATTTTTCGCCATTGATTATCTGTAACCAGAAAAGATTGCCGATAAGAGCAACTAAAAAAAGACAGAAAAACACAAATGCAAATTGTGAGCGAAATTCCATCTTTTTTGTCGGTTTTTTATTCATTTTTATGCTCCTTTCGGTTTTTTTTCAAAGAAAATTAATACCTCATACAATAAAACAACGAGAGTTAAGAATTCTCAACTCTCTTTGCTTAGTTAAATATATTATTTGTCTGTTTCATTTATTACATTGGTGTTTTGTGCCTGTTTGCCATTCGCAACAACCACGCTATCGTTTGACGATAAGTCAACATACACTACCTGATAATCTTGAATCTTTACCATTCCAAGAACATTAGCAGCGTAATCTTCAACTTTATTAATGGAGACCATCGAACTGAGTTGATTGTCAAGTTTTATAGTATCACTTTGTGCAAGTGTTATTGATTTTTCGATTGAACTTATTTCACGATTGATTTCATCAAGTTGAACACGGCTGTAAATAACCACAAACATAAACGCAAGTATAAGAGCGGAAATCACAAAAATTTTCAACGCTTGTTTTGCCCCTGCCTGACTTTCCTCAAGCAATGCTTTTGCGGTCATTCTTGGCTTTTCAAGAACTTTGAGTTGTGGTCTTTTTTGCGGTGCAGGCTTCATTTTAGGCGCAGCGTTGCTGTTCGTAACCACTCTTGGCTCAAACTGTTCAATATTATATGACTTGTAAGCGTTATACTGTGCCATATTTTTCTTCCTTTCACTTTAACTTCCACAAATTATTAAATCTATTTTAATCGTTCAATAGTACGAAGTTTTGCACTTCTACTTCTGTTATTCATATCCAACTCTGATTGCTTTGCAGAAACACCTTTATTAATCAGTTTACCTTCCGGTGTTTTTCCGCACACACAAACAGGAAAGTCTTTAGGGCAAGTGCACCCTATTGTAAACTCACGAAACTTTTCTTTAACTGTTCTGTCTTCAAGAGAATGGAATGTGATTATTGAAAGTCTGCCACCCACTTTAAGACTATGGAACATATCATCAACGGCTTGTGCAAGAGTTGAGAGTTCATCATTAACTTCAATTCTTATTGCCTGAAAAGTTTTTCTTGCAGGATGACCATCTCGACGATACTTTGCCGGAACGGAATCTTTGATAATCTCTGCAAGTTCCAATGTAGTTTCTATATTTTTTTGATTTCTTGCTTTAACAATGTTTTTTGCGATGTTTCTTGCAAATTTTTCTTCGCCATAACGGTTGATTATGTTCACAAGTTCATATTCGGTATATCCATTCACAACATCATAAGCACTTTTGCCTGATTTACTCATCCTCATATCAAGTGGTGCATCGTGATGAAATGAAAAACCTCTTTCAGCAGTATCAAGTTGAAACGAACTAACGCCTAAATCTGCAAGAATTCCATCGGCTTGTCTGCCATTTAATATACATTTTATATTATTAAAATTATCGTTGACTATTTCTACCTGATGTGCAGAGCCTATTCGCTCTGTTATTACCTGAATGGCGTCGGGGTCACGGTCAATAGCAACAAGAACACCGTCCGGGATGCGTTCAAGGATTGCTTTGGAATGCCCCGCTCCGCCACAGGTACAGTCAACATACAAACCTTCTTTTTTAATATCGAGCGACTCGATTGTTTCATCAAATAAAACTGAAATGTGAGAAAACTCCATATCACTTACCAACCAACATTTACTGAATAATCAACTGCATTTTCCATATTAGTTTCAGTAACCTTGAATTTTTCAAGAGGCATAAGCGCTGCTCTGCCACCTGCACCTACAACCGCAGCTTCTTTTGAAAGCCCAGCGTGATTTACATGACGAGCATCAAGAGTAATACGACCTTGATTATCAACTGCATGTTCACTGACACTGCTAAAAAATGCCATCTGTTTATTAAGGTCAGTAACCTGTTCTCTGTAATTTTCAGAAATTTCTAAAAACTTGTTTTCAGGATAAATAAACAATGTTTTTTCAGGACCCGGCAAAACATAAAACCTTTCGCCAAGCAAATCACGGAAACGAGAAGGAATAAACAAACGATTTTTAGCATCAAGATTATGATAATAGTTATGCACAAACATTGTTTTATTCATCCCTTTCGTAGTTAATTTTTGTATATTTACCCTTTTTAATGTATTTCGGGTGTATTTCTCCCCCACCAATGCATTTATTATACAATAAGAGAACAAAAAAATCAATAAAAACATAAAAATAATTTTGTGCATTTTTCTACAAAATTTAAGTTTTTAATTTGTTGAACTTGCACAATACTATTTATGAGCAAAATTAACGGCAAGAGCAAGCCCTCGCCCTACTTTTCTCAATAAAAAATACACCCTATTCCTTGTGGAATAAGGTGTATATGACGGTTTGTGTTTAGTTTTTATTTCCCGAACTTCTTTCTGTAACCCTCGATAGCATCGTCGATAATATCAATTGCTGCGAGAACGCCTTTTGCCTCATCAATTGCAGTATCTTTATTCTCAAGCATTTTATAAACCTTGAAGAAATGAATCATTTCGTCAAAAATGTGCTTTGGAAGTTGGCTGATATCTTTATACTCATTATAAGTAGGGTCGCCAAATGGGATTGCGATAATCTTATCATCAGCATGACCGCCATCAACCATAGAAATTACGCCGATTGGATAGCAACGAACAAGCGCCATTGGTTCAATCTGCTCTGAGCAAAGCACAAGTACATCAAGAGGGTCGTTATCATCTGCATAAGTTTTTGGAATAAAGCCATAGTTTGCTGGGTAGTGAGTTGATGTATGAAGAACACGGTCAAGTTTTAAAAGACCTGTTTCTTTATCAAGCTCATATTTCATTTTACTGCCCTTTGAAATTTCAATAACTGCTTCAAAATCTTTTCTTGTAATTCTTTTACTGTCAATGTCGTGCCAAATATTCATTATTTCTTTACTCCTTTGTGTTCTTCAATCAATTCTTTACGAACTCTCCAAAGTTCTTCTGACAAATCTACATAATAAGTGTGTGGATTTTCAAATCGTTTAACTTCTTCCCAAAGATTATCAATCTGTTCAGAACAGTAATCACGAATTTCGTCAACTGATGGTTCAGTATAAACGCACTCGCCTGCTTTAAACACAGGAACAAGCATTTTGCGTGCTACAAAGTTTTCAACTTCTTTGCGTTTCCAAGTGAAGTCAGGGTCGAAAAGTGTATATGGTTTACTATCGTCAATTTTTTCATTTTCAAGAGTAAGCACATCAGCAATCGCTTTACCTGTATCGCAATCAAAAAGTCTATAAAGCATTTTTGAGTGTGGAGTTGTAATTTTGCTTACATTTTCGGAAAGATTGATTTTAGGGATTATCTCGCCGTTTTTCTCAACTGCGCTAAGTTTATAAACACCGCTGAAAATCGGCGATGATGCAGAATTTATAAGTCGCTCGCCTACTACAAAGCAATCAACCTTTGCGCCCTGTAAAAGCATATCGTTGATAATATGCTCGTCAAGTGAGTTTGACGCAGTAATGTTACAGTCAGGATAGCCTGCTTCATCAAGCATTTTGCGTGCTTTTTTAGAAAGATATGTGATGTCACCTGAGTCAATACGAATGCTTACAGGTCTTTTGCCCATTGGCTTGAGTATATCATCAAACGCTTTTATTGCATTAGGCACACCACTACGGATTGTGTCGTAAGTATCAACCACAAGTGAGCAGTCGTCAGGGTATTGCTTTGCATACTCGCAGAAAGCATCGTATTCACTATCAAACATCTGCACCCAGCTGTGAATCATAGCATTCATTGTAGGGATACCAAATTCTTTACCCTGAACAACACCTGAAGTACCAACACAACCACCGATATATGCAGCACGAGAGCCATAAAATGCAGAATCATAACCGATAGCACGACGAGTACCAAACTCGGCAACTGCAGTACCTTTAGCTGCACGGACAAGTCTGTTTGCTTTTGTTGCAATAAGGGATTGATGATTCATACAAACAAGCAACAAGGTTTCAATAAGTTGTGCTTGCAAAATTGGTCCACGAACTTTAATTATGGGCTCGTTAGGGAATACTGGAGTACCCTCTGGCACTGCCCAGATGTCGCACTCAAACTTAAAGTTGCGAAGATAATCAACAAATCCGTCACAAAGACCAATTGATGAAAGATATTCTAAATCGGACTCGGAAAACTTAATATTTTTAATGAGTTCAACAATTCGTGAAAGCCCTGAAAAGATTGCAAAGCCACCATTATCAGGGACTTTTCTAAAAAACAAATCGAAATATGCAACTTCGTCTGCTTTGCCACTCATATAAAGACCGTTTGCCATTGTAAGCTCATACAATTCAGTCATTAAAAAACAGTTTTTATCAAGAGAAAGATGCGCCATATAATCACTCCTAATCATACAATATTATTCTAACAAACATTTTCGCAAAAGTCTATAACAAATTATTGAATACAGGCAAAAATTAGTATATAATTATTATAATAAATTTTAGGAGATATTATTATGTTTAGTGAACTTATTTTGAAAAGAGAAAGTTGCAGAAATTATAATGGCGAGCCTGTTAATACAGATTTACTCTTAAAATGTGTTGATGCAGCAAGACTTTCGCCATCTGCTTGCAACTCTCAACCATGGAAATATTATATTGTAAATGGTGGGGAAAATGCAGAGAAAATAAGAGATTGCATTCAGCCAAATGGGGCAAACAAATTTGTGCAGAATTGCCCTGCATTTGCTATTGTTACAGAAAGACCTGCTACACTTAAACCTTTTGTTGAAGCAGCTGTAAAAAATAAGCAGAAATGGGCTGAAAATGACATTGGACTTTCAGTTGCTCATTACTGCTTACAGGCTGCTGATTTAGGTCTTGGCACTTGCATTATCGGTATGGTTGAGGAAGATAAAGTCCGTGAGTACTTTGGAATAGAAGATAAAATCAGACTTGTTATTGCAACCGGCTATTCAGCTGATGAAGCACCAAGAAATAAGGTTAGAAAAGCATTGGAAGATGTTTGCACAATTATTGAATAAGTGCAAAATGCAAAACGCAAAGTGCAAAATTAACGGCGAGGTTACCCTCGCCGTTAAAATTTATAGACTATTTACTATTTTTAATCTTTTTATTTGAAACCACATAATACGCAATCGTTACAATAAGCATTACAATGTGTATATACCTAAACAACGGATTAACCAAGAAACCAAGTGCGTTGGAAAGTGTTGTTATTGCAAGCAAAAGAAAAAATATTGCACTTTGCTTTCGTAATGCCTTTTTGTTTAGTTTTTCTCGTTCTTCTTCAGTTGCTTTTGTATATGCACTACTCAAAAACATATCTTTACCTGAAAAAGCAAGAACACTAAATATAAATGAAACAATTGTAGCAAATATAAGCCCTATTACTATAAAATATAATATCGTATTCGGCATAGCATTCACTCCTATACTTTTTCTTTACAAATATAGTGTAACATATTAAACTTGAAAAATCAATAATCTTGGACGGGCGATTCGTGAATCGCCCCTACATATTGCACTTTGCGTTTTGCATTTTGCACTTTATAATCTAACTGAAATACCGTTGTCGCGGAGATAGTGTTTTAAGTCCATGATTGGGATTTCGTTGAAGTGGAAAAGGGATGCGG
>CALCBQ010000061.1 GCA_937897215.1 uncultured Clostridia bacterium
ATAAAGAAATAAAATAAAATATAATATAATATAATATATATAAAAATAATACCTGTCAACAAATTTTTCTAATAAAATCAAAAAAGTTCCTATTTTTCAATAGGAACTTTTAAATGTAAACTTTTTGTTAATTCTAATATTCGCTTGGGAATAAAATTGTTGTGGCTGACCTGTCTGCTTCTGTGATTATCCAAATTTTGTCATCATAACAGTCAACTGTAGACGGTGAACACTCATCCATGACCTCTTGTGGTATCTTGTATGCGCTGAAAACTCTATCGCCTGATACCACTGAAACATCATTGGTACGCATATCTTCATCATCCATATCGCCCCAGTCAAGGTGAATGTGGCGGTCAAGGCTTTTAAACACAAAACTCAGAGCACTGTGGTTGCACTCACACCACTCATACACGCACTTTGTGCGGTACTTTGGCTGATTATACACCGCATAGCTGTAAAGTGCTTGTAAGCCCCCACATTTTGGGCATATAGGTTCGTGTGATTTTGTCCTGCTTATGGCAGGAGCACCATCAAATTCTTTTCCACAGATAGGACATTTCATATTATACCCTCCCACTTCCAGTTAGTCCATTCGCCATTGAAAATCTCAAACCTGTCATTTACTGAGTACAGCCCAAATGCAAACAACTTGGACATATTAGCATACAACTCGTATGCTTCTTTCAGATTGTCAAATGACCTCTTGGCATTCTTTGATTCTTCTCTGTGCCACAGACCTACCACATACTTGTCGCCATTCTTGCTGATATCGACAATCATGTGGTAGGTCACATCTTCACAAACTATCATTGTATAACTCATTGTATCACCTCTCAGTTGCACAATACTGGGTCATTCCACCAGCAATCTTCTGACTTGACTTTTTCTATCCTGAAATTGCTGTGCTCTGAAAATCCTTTGAACCCATCACGCTTAACTTCTTCAAGCACTTCCAATGCCCTTTCATAAGATGTTCCACATAATCTCACAAGACATCCTTCAAATTCAGCGGTATCGCCTACTATGATATACTCATACTTACTCATAATGACCTCTTTCTCCCCGTATAGCCTGATAGGACAGCTTGTGAAATCATATCTGATTATTTGCTATGCGGGTTATCTGACCTGTGTACTTCATTATCCTGCGCCTTACACAAGCTATTTGCTTGTTTGTCAAGAAATTTCTTCTGATAAGGAACTGTGCCACACTGCTCATGAAACGGCTGTCTGCTCCATTGAAGCCCACACCATTCAGGTGCTTGGTTCTGCCTTGTTCCTGTTCATCTTGTGTCTGCAGGTCATATAACTTCATCAATGACCTCATAAGCATGATATCATTTGTTAGGAGCAAATTCCTGATTTCATCTTCTGTCCATACTTTTGCAACTGCAACACTATTCTGCATTTTCATACTCAACACTCCTTTTTCACATAAATAAGCGTATCGCCAAAAGCACCATCTGTAATATCGACAACTGTGTAATTGTTACGTTCTGCCCAGTCAAGTGCTCTGAGTTCAGCATCATCAACTTCTGCACCATCTATACAAAAAATGACCTTATTGTTTAGATAAACTCTTATTTTCTGACTACTCATAAACATTACCTCTTTTGCTGTATGCCACCCATTGTGGGTGGCATTTGATTTTAATGGCTCATTATATATCTGTAACCTGTTTCAAAAAGACCTGATGTAAAAATTGTTTCTCCCTCTATGTACAATGTGTATGAATGCCAGCTTCTGTAAGTGAATCCATTGTTTATTGACATTGCAAACTGCTTGCTGTTCTTTGTGAGACCTGATATAAAATTGCTCGTTGCATCTTCAATTACTATGCCATCTTTTAAGCATTCAGCTTTGAACTCTGCCAGCCACTTTTCATAATCTACTTCCTGTGTCTCATACTTTGTGGTCATTGCTGTGAGGTGGTCTTCTTCTTCTTGCTTCTTAGCCTTGTCGTCTGCTTTGTTTAAAACTTTATCAAGGTGCTTGTAAGCCATTGTAAGCTGTCTTTCATATTCTTTTATGTCTTTTTGGTTACAATAATAATCAAAATATGCCGCCCACTGGTCATTTGTCATTGTACCATTATCTCTATGTTCCTCAAATTCTTCATCTGTCCACAAGCAATCAAGCTTTCTGCACTTTGCTTCTTTCTTTTCAGCCCACTTGGTATGTCTTTCAATACCTTTCTGTGCCTTTTCAACATCCTTTGTAGCTTTTGCTATCATCTTATCTATCATTGTACTCATAATCTTTACCTCCAACATTTGATTTTTTGATTTCATCTTTCATCAATGTATTGCCCACTTCATGTTCTCTACCCATTCCTTTGCAGGAATGTTGTTCTTGCCTACTGTGAACTGCTGTTGTGCTATCTGATACATCCACTCTATGTGTCTCCATGCATCTCCAAGTGAATTGTGAGCACTTACTATCAATCCATTGACCTGTACACAAAATGCTGCACCATTGTCATATATCGTTACATTTGCTATCTTTGTTCCCATAATCTCTACCTCCAAGCATTTCCAAGCATTGTGTTTGGCTCATTCATTATACACATTATAGCACAAAATACCATGTTTGTCAAAGGTTTTTTAGGTATTTTTAGGTATTTTTAGGAAATTTGTATAGCTATACAAAAACGCTGTACCTGTTTTGTATAGCTTATACAAATTAACAGATACAGCGTATTTTGCACTGTAAGCACCATACACGCACTCTATCATCAGGTAGTGTAATTATATTGCTTGACCTCTAAAGTGCGTGTGAGAGGTGTGCAAGTGCGTTATTTTGCACGGTAGTGTTTCCATTCAAGATAAGTCTGATTTCCTACTTCTGAATTGACTTCAACTTTTTCTCTGACATTGCCTCTCCCCATGTTGGGCACATATTGTGCTTCACCTGTAAGGCAGATTATCCAGCAACGGCAATTACAGCGCATTTCAGCGGTGGCTTGCGGGTCACCAGGAAATCTGATAGTGTACCCTTCAACCTGAAACGGTTCATTGACTTTTCTGCGCTGACCATCAAGCAATCTGTGGGTGTGTCTTGTGCGGTTGTCGAGTGTGGCTATCCACTCACGCAATATGCCATCAACACCCAAATCTTCTGCTCGTTGGTAGCTATCAGTTCTTCCAGCACTTTCATTTGCAGTTGCCATCCGCTCAGCGGCACGCACTGAAACAAGTATATTCTTCTTGCTTATTTCTTTTGCAAACTTCTTGGACACTTTATTGACAGGTCTTTTCTCATTCAATAGCAAGTTCACAAGTATTGATTTCATTTGTTGCTTGTTCCATGCTTTGTCTTTTTTCTTTGAAAGCGGCTTGTCTTTCACAGCAGACACATCATCCCCGCTTAATAGTTCGTAATTAGTGTCCAAATGTGTGCCTTTTTCAACCTCATAAGTGCCATAATTGTAATTCTCAGCATATATCTCACGAGAAAAAGCCTTTATCATTTTAGACACATTGAGATTAACTTTGTAGAAATCGTCTGCAAGTGCGTCAAGGAGTTTCAGGAAACCTACTGCAAGAAGTATTTTGTCATATCTCCATTTCTTGTATTCTTTTTGCGTGATTACTCCATTTCTGACTTCTTGCTGTTTTGCTTCATCTTCTTCTTGGAACTTGTTGAGATAATCACTGACCTTTTGCTGTGTTGTCTCAATAACTGATTTATATTCTCTGGCAATCTTATTTTCAAACGCTTGCAGTTTCTTATCCGTCCATTCATGCGCATAATCTTGTACCAATTAGACCACCTCGGTGGGTTCAGTGGGTTCAGTTGCACTTGCTATTATTGCAGATGTGCGCTCTATTTCATCTTCATCCATTTGCTTCAGCATTTCTTCTGCTTTGTCTCCATCACCCAGTATATCAAGTATCTTGGTAGTGACATAATCACTGCTGAGATACTGAGCACACTGCATAAGATTTTCAATAGTTTCACTGACATTGACTATCACCGACCTTGTGAATGTGGGCTTATCATCAATTCCTGCAATTGACAGTATCTTTGATACAAAAGTCAGCACTTGATACTCAAAGTCATCTGTCTTGCTGTTCAATGGCTCATAAGCCGCTTTTATTTGTGTGGCAGTCACAGCCCCGCTTGCAATATCGTCTGTATTCAGTGCCATTGCGTCACGATACAGGTCTTTATCCAGCCTGTCCAGCAATGCTTCACGGCTTGCGTATGGTGCATCTTGTGTATGACTTGAAGCGTTCACCATATCATCAGTGGTTGCGGCATGAATTGTTTTCATGCGCTCCACAAACTTTGCAAGGTCAATATCGTCCATGCCGCCTGCGTTCTGAATAGTCCAGTATACTATGCTTGCTTCGTCCACAGTATTTGCATAGCCTGACTTGATAAGGTCGTAACAGTCTATCTGTTCACGCAAGCCGATTATTTCTGACTGATGTTCTGAATTGCCCCACAACGGCACGATAGGAAATGACGGATAGTTCTCTGCATTGTATATCTGCTCACCATCAGCTTCACTTGTAACGATTTTCAGTTTATATGCCCGCTTGGGGTT
>CALCBQ010000062.1 GCA_937897215.1 uncultured Clostridia bacterium
ATATAAATCCTTTTCTTTTGCAAGGGCTATAAGCTTATCAGTTTCTTCTGCAGTTACTGTAAAGGATTTTTCGCAGAATACGGGTTTGCCTAATTCTAATGCTTGTTTTACATAACGATAATGAGCATTATGAGGTGTAACAACATAAACGCCATCAACACCCTCTGCAGTAATTGCTTCTTCAGGTGTTTTGTATGCTTTTCCACCGTATTTTTTAGCAAACTCAATACCTTTTTCATAATTTCGTGTATAGCACGACACAATTTCATGACGACCACTTCTATTAAGCTGAAATGCTACTGTTTTTGCAAGGCTACCTGCTCCTATAAAGCACCATCTAAATTTATTCATAGTAATACTCCTTATGGCAAGATATTACCTGCGGCACGATAAATTTCATACCATTCTTCACGGGTAATTTCAACTTCACTTGCCTTTAAGCAATCTGTAAGACGTGTAATATTTGTTGTGCCTGTAATTGGTTGCATTTTTGCAGGATGACGAAGAATCCACGCAAACGCCATTGTTGTTTTTGAAACTCCGTATTTATCGCCGATTTTTTGCAAAACCTTATTAAGCTCAGGGAATTTTCTGTTATCAATAAAGCAACCCTTGAAAAATCCGTATTGCATTGGAGACCAAGGTTGAATTGTAATATCATTAAGACGGCAAAAATCAAGGACTCCGCCATCACGATTAACGCCAGACTCGTTATACATATTAACATTTATACCTGATTGAATCATTGGTGTGTGCATAACACCAAACTGCAACTGATTTGCACAAATAGGCATATCAAGAGCCTTTTGAAGCAGCTGCATCTGATATGGATTTTGATTAGAAACGCCAAAATGACGAACTTTACCTGACGCTTTCAAATAGTCGAATGCCTTTGCAACCTCTTCTGGCTCCATAAGCGCATCTGGTCTATGAAGAAGTAAAACGTCAATGTATTCTGTACCAAGTCGTTTAAGGCTACCTTCAACTGAATTTACAATATGGTCATAAGAAAAGTCAAATTGCCCTTGACGAATGCCACATTTTGTCTGGATTATAATATCTTCTCTGTTAAGAGATTTAATTGCTTTTCCAAACACCTCTTCACTTTTTCCACCACCATAAATATCGGCATGGTCAAAGAAGTTTGCACCATTTTGGAGTGCAGTATCAACAAAAGCAGAAACCTCTTTTTCACTCATATCGCTGATTCGCATACAACCAACTGCAACGGTTGGCACTTTCATTCCACTTTTACCAAAATTAATGTTATACATAAGAAAATCCCCTTAATTTATTCAAAAACAATCCTTTTCATAATTGCATCTGCCATAACCTTGTGGCCAAGATTTGTTGGATGTATTCCGTCAATGGCAAGGTCTTTTGGCAAGGTAGTTTTTTGTGCTTCATTGAAAACTTCTTGCATATCAAGCACCAATGCGCCATTCTGGAGCGCCACATTTTTAAGTGTTTCTCGATATTCATCAAGTGTTTTATGAAATGGCAATTTTTCTTCAACTGCGTCAATCATAAATGGCATTAAATATAGAATTTGAGTATCTGGCAACTCTGTTTTTATTCTTCTATAAATTTCACGAATATGTGGCTCCATAGGTCTAAGAAGTGGAGGATAATCTTCTGGCACATAGTTTTCCCAAGCATCATTTACACCAATAAGCATAACAATTATATCGGGCTTTAGGCTTATACAATCTTTTGTAAGACGGTCGTAAACATGATATGTACGATTACTTGCTATGCCTTTGATATCAACCTTTATATCTTTGCTATATGCTTTTAATTTATCTTTAACCTGTAATGCATAAACTTTTCTGCCCTTGATTTTATATGCAAAACGAAAATTAAATTTAACATCAGTAATACTGTCGCCAATAAACAAGATTTTGCTATCTTTTTTTATTGTAATATTTTCCATAATATAACCTCTTAAAATCTTCCCCAGAAATCTATACCCCAAGGATGTAATTGTTCTTCCCATTCATCACGATGCTTAATGATTTTTTCTCGCATTTCATCGACTTTTTCTTTATATTCATCAAGATTTGCTAAGTTTTGAGTTTCCCAAGGGTCGTTTTTAATATTATAAAGGAATGTCCATTTATCTTCTTCACTATCGCCGTTACGGTATTCAATAAGCTTATAATTATCGTCTTTTACACCACGGACAAACTTATCAAAAATAAGGTATAATTCGTCACGGAAGGTGTCTCCGTGCTTACCATCAAGAAGATGTGCAAAGCTTTTACCGTCAACGGACGCGGGAACCTCTATACCGACTTTTTCGCAAAGGGTTGGAAAAACATCATAAAGATAAACATAAGCGTCATTACGGGCATTTTCGGCAATCTCCGGACCTGCCATAATAAGTGGAATACGCACACCATGCTCATAAATATCTTCTTTGCCAAGCCAACCGTGTTGACCAACTGCAAGACCATTATCCCCTGTAAACACAATAATTGTGTTATCTGCCTCCCCTGACTGATTAAGAGTATCAAGCAATCTACCAATTTCAAAATCAAGATGTGTTATCATTGCAAAATACTCTGCAATATGGCGTTTTATTTCTTTTTCGTCTCTTGGATATGCTGCTAAATGCTCATCACGATGCACCATCAACGGATAATTTGTATCGATTATCTCTTGAAAATTTGGTGGTAAAGTGATTTTATCAGCATCGTACATCTGACGAAATTCGTCAGGCATTGTGCGAGGGTCGTGAGGTGCTAAAAATGCGAGATACATAAAGAATGGTTTGTCTCCACCTGCATTTTTATTGAGCATTTCAATGGCAGTATCTGTAAGCAATGTACTTGAATGTACCCCTGGCACAAACTCATCACAATGCTGCTGTTGAGGGTGGTTATCGTTATAAAAATCCACAACAAAATTGATTACATTATCGTATTCGCCCGTTGGGTCATAGCGGCAAGTTGGCACATTCCAATGGTCCCACATACCACCAAAAAAGATTTTTGCACCCTGAGTAAAGCTTCGCGCATAGGCAGGGCATCCGTTATGCCATTTGCCCATACCGATTGTTTCATAACCGTTATTCTTAAAGGTTTCTGCAAGGGTTTTATGAGAGGCAGGAATATTGCCACCAAGCTCTTCCAGGTGGAATGGATTACGACCTGACATAATCATTGCACGGCTTGGCATACAAACTGCACCACAAGTGCCACCTGCTATATGGGCACGGACAAAGGATGTGCCACGAGCCACAAGCTTATCAAGATTTGGCGTGATAATTTCATTATTACCTAACGCATGAATAGTGTCAAAGCGCTGGTCGTCAGTAACAATAAAAAGAATATTAGGTTTTTTAGCCATTAAATCTCCACCTTTTAAACATATTTAGTGAGTTATAATACCATAATCAAAGTGCCTATGCCTATTAAAACGCAGCCAATTAATGATTTAACTGTAAATTGCTCGTGTAAAAACACAAATGCAAGTATGAGTGTTATAACTACACTCAATTTATCAATAGGAACAACTTTTGATGCGTCGCCAAGTTGCAAGGCTTTATAATAACAAAGCCATGATGCACCTGTTGCAAGTCCTGATAAAATCAAGAACACCCAACTTTTGCGACTGATTTCACTAATTCCACCCTGTGCATTGGTAAGGAACACCATTCCCCATGACATTATCACTACCACAACTGTTCTTATAGCTGTTGCAAGATTAGAGTTAACACCATCAATACCTACTTTGGCAAGGATTGACGTAAGTGCTGCAAAGACTGCTGATAACAATGCAAAAACAAACCACATACAAACCACATCCAAAATTTGTCGAATATATTTTAATTATATCATTCCTTATTTTACCAATCAATGTTTTTTTAAGAATATCTATAATGCTACTGCACAAACTACCGAAAAGGGGTGGAAATATGACTAACAATGAAAATACTATAAACGGAAATGAGCTTGTCAAAAATACCCTTGACCAGATTCCAAATGCAAAATCAGATGCAAAGCGTATTACAGGACTTGTTAAAGAAAACGGACGAGTAACAGGGTATCAGCTTTCTGACAACTCTATTGTAGAAAAGCCACAAGCAGTACAGATGGCAAAGCAAGGCGAAATTGCAGGTGTTGGCATTGCCCACCGTGGAAATAACGAATATCTTAAATCAATACCAAATGATAAAGAAAACGACAACTTATCTAATTTGCCAGCTGTAGTGGTAGAATAAAAAAACACCCACGCTTGGGAGAATAACAAGCGTGGGCTAGATTTTATCCGCTTTATTAAATTTTAATCCGGGTAATCATATTTTACGTGTGATTCGCTACCCGCTGTGCAAGTTACTTTAATTCTGTAGTTACTGAAAACATTGATAAGACGTGTTTCTTCAAGAAGAAGAGAAACGCCTGTACCTGATTTAGTCCATGTTTCAATAGTTTCGTAGCCTGAGGATTTCTCTTTTTGCAATTCAATCTTTATAGATAAATTTGTTGAAACCTTTGATGTAAGTGCTACTGTTGAAGTAGAATTCAACCCACTTATAACAAATGATGTTGCAACCGCATCTATAGTTGTAAAGCAAGGCATTACATCATAATCATCATCCACCACAGCAGCGGAAGACATAATTGCAAAAGATGAAAACAACATTGTAAGAATTAAAAGAATACTTACAGCTTTTTTCATAGTTTTAATCAAATTTCCACCTCCTCCCTTAAAAACCAATATCGTATTTTAAGAAAGGTTTGTTATGATTAAGCTCTATTTTACTGTTTCTGCAATTTTTAATAATTCGTCTTTTGGTATTGTTCCATTAATTCTATAAACATAATCATTAATATTCCAAATCAAATAATTATTGTTATTTACATCTACATAATATGAATATACTTTATTATTTACAGTAAAATTCTCTATATCGCCTGTTTCTGTATCCAAATCGACTTCTATTGATGAAGAATATTTAGAAATGGTAAAGAACTCGCCATTTGAATTATAATAATCATTCATCATCGTTCTTGCAGATTCTTGCTCATTCGTCAATTTAAATCCTTCGGGTATGTAGCCGACGGTTATTTCGCCGTTGACAGCGTTATTGTTGGACTCTGTAAGTTTATATCTGCTGAAAATATCGAAATTATCAATAATAAACTCGCGTGAAGACGGAATTACAAATGCGGTAAGCAACAATGCACTTAAAGTTGCCGCAATAAGCATAACTTTAATTGTTTTTGTTGTAAATCTGTGATAGCGGTCATTTCGCATTTTATTGAAAAGGTTTTTCTTCCATTTTTCGTGCTTTTTACTGCGCTCTGCTGCGGGGATTTCATCAGGAAAAGTTGCAAACCAATCGTTTAATGATAACTCACAAGCGAGTGCTAAATTACTCATCATTCTCTGCTTCCTTTATAAATTTTTTAATAAAATTCATTCCGTGTAAACATTTTTGTCTTACATTAGTTTTTGTAAGACCCGTTTTTTCCGCAATTTCTTCGCCGGTTAACTCATAAAGATATTTCAAACAGAAAACATATTTATATGACTCAGGCATTGCATCAATCGCTTGCTTTAACAACAATTTATCGCAAACCTCAAATTCTTCAACAGAGATATTGTAAAATTCTGAAAGGTCAGCGTCAACAACATTTTCAGTATGCTTTTTCTCTTTACGATACATATCAATCGCCATACATTTGGAAATTACACGGACATAGTTCTTAAACTTTTTATCGTCAAAATCCTGAGTAATGTTATGAAAATCCTTTGCAAATCGAATCATTATTTCTTGCGCACAATCTTCAGCCGCTTCTTTTGTTTTCAAATGGTCCTTTGCAATTAAATAAATCAAATCGTAAAACTTATTGTAGAACTCTTCAAAACGCGGTGTGTCTTCTTGATTTTGAAGTAATGCTAAACATATTGATAACATATATAATCTCTCCTTTTCGAAAAATTATACAATAATTCGACAAATAACGCAAGTTTTGTTAAAAAAGAAACAAAGGGAAGTGATTGATTTTTTATTCATTGAGAAAAGTCGCAAGAAATGAATAATGAATGACGAATATTGAATAATTAATAATACAAAAAAAGAAAAGCCACACTGTCGTGCGACTTTTCTCTTTGTGGTGATCCACCGGAGCGACCGTCTGCTTCGGCTTCGCCTTGCATACTTCACGCTCAACATAAATGTTTCGCGCCTTTTTGCTAAAAACGATTCACTGAATCGTTTTCTTAACGCAAAAACTCTTCGAGTTCGAATCTCCGCCCTTTCGGGCAAAAAGAAAACAGCCACACTTTGTGTGACTGTTTCTTTTTGGTGATCCACCGGAGATTCGAAATCAAGAAATCAACTTTTATGAGATTTTACAAAATGCTACAAACCCTTATATATCAACCATTTTAACTCTCTAATGTTTTATGGCCTTCCATCAAATTCAATCAGTTTTCATGAAAACAAACCACAAATAAGCCACAATAAAATGACTATTTTATCATACTAAATTTATTTTCATGTACTAATTTTCAATTCTTATAGTTACAAAATGCTAATTATATAATAAAATTATATCGACAATAATTACGAATGGTTTATTGTATATGAAATTTAAAATAACAATTATAGGTATTAAATATGCTCTTTTGACTCCTAATAAGGTAAAAGAATTTTTCTTTAGAATCTTATACAACATGCAGTATCGATTATACTGTACCTTTACTAATATGTTTTGATATAATAACTATTTCTGATCGTATTTAATTAGTATTTTGTGATAAAAAAGCAGGGCGGAAATTGTGATGAACCTCGTCCTGTTTTATTGAATTATTAAGTTTTAGTTGTTGGATTTGTCAAAAAACAAGGAGATGGCCCTATTCTTATGCGGTTAATCATCTTGAATAATACATTCTAATTCGTCTTTAATAGCAATTCTTTGTGTGTACAAACAAGTATATGCGCGTCCAATGGCACCATAGAACAAGTGGCACTGAGGGCAATTCTCTTTATTTTTTCCAAAAGATAAAATATGTGAGTTTGCTATATCTGGGTATGGGTCAATATAATAGATATGTTTTATACCTAATTGAAAAGCTTTCTTGGAACATAGCACGCAAGAACTAGCAGATGTAAATAAATTTCCACCCATAATACCTTCGCCACCATATTTAACTATTTGCAAAAAAGCATTTTCTTCAGCATGCAATGAACGCGTGTGAACTTGATTTTTTTGATTAGTTATTTTTTCATATTCATCTTTAAAACAATAAGTACACAACCTACCCTTAAAGATATCTTTTTTTATTATATTCTCATATTGTTTATACATATGCTCGCTAAATTGATGGTCTTCAATTTCAAAAGTACTAAATGTAGTCTCATCCTTGTTGTTTAAATAGTTGTTTACCGACCGCAAATTACAAGGAACTTGCCCTTCCGCAACACTATTCCATCCAATTGCTTTAATACTATAATTAGAATCAGTTATTACTGCACCAACCTGTCTGGAAAGACAACCAGAATTTAATTTTGCATTATATGCAACTTGCATGCAACGTTCAATACTTGATGGAGTTACCAAACCAGGATGTTTTATCAAAGTGATGTATTTTATAATTAATTCACTTATAAAAAATTTTTCTTTCGTGTTTTCTCGTGGATTATATAAATAAATATCTGCAAGTTGAGCACAAGCACCAATATCTTGATTAGTAAATTTTTTGTACTCTTTCAGTTTTCTAGGGTATTCTGTTTCATCTAAAGCTTTTATTTGCTGATTATCATAATTATCGCCCAATCTTCTTACTCTCTCATCATCATCCGTACTTACTGCAACCAGAAAAAAAGATGAGTATCTGTCTTGAAAATATGTTGCCTCATAAGGATTGCGAATTGCATCCAAGCAAATAAAAGTTGGCATATTTTTAGATTGATTACTTCTGCGAATAGCTTTGATAAAATCATTTGCTCTCCTTGCTATTGCAAACATATGCTCTCCTGTAAAATTATCTTCTTTAAGTATGCTACCATGGTGTCGAATTCTATTTCCAAATTCTTGCAAACAATGTGTAAAAGCATTAGCTCTACAGTTTTCTTCACGTTCATTCTTATAATTAAAGTTTAATCCTTGCATTATATCACGAAATTTAGTTTGTACACTTGGTAATTTGATTAATATTTCGTGTTCTTTTCTATAGTCTTCGGGGTATTCTCTTTTCAGATTCCCCGTTTCACTCAAACAATTTGATAAATCTTTTCTTAATTGTCCGTATTCAGCCTCTAAAGATGGATATTCTTTTTTTATTCGTTCCTTTATTTCATGAGCAATGTGTTCACCAAGAATGTTTTTCAATTCATCAAAAAATATTTCGTAGTCACATTCTAAAACAAAAGAAAAGATTATATCCGTCATACTAATTCTATAAAAAGATGACCAGTGCTTTTGAGCATATTCATATATTATCTGATATTTTCTTTCATCATTATTAGTAAATCCTGTTACTTCAGGTTCGTGCAAATTCAAATCTGTAAATTTTTCTTTTTCCAATATTTTAGACACTGTAGTACATCCAGAACCAGTTCTACCAGTTAATCCGATTATAATAAACTTTTCACGCTCATTATAAATTGTATCAATAGCTTTAGATACATTCATCTTTAATGACTCCTTTCAAAACTTCAATTTTTCTTCCATTCTCTTTAACAAATATGGATATAATGTTCGTCTAACTGGAGAATGAACATATGGCCAAGCTGCAGCTATTGTGATTATCAAACCTACTATTAAGATAAATAATTTGCCAATCAAGGTTTCAAAAGCATCAATAGCAGATACTGTTATTCCTGTTACTATTCCATATATTAGTGATGGAGCAATTACATCCATAAGAAATATAAGATTCTTCACATCAGCATATTCTTTATAAAATTTTTCGTTCAATTCCATGTTATCAATGTAAGAGTTAATTTCCTCCATTGCTTTTTTTATCGCCATACCAGATGTTTCTTCTTTGTATTTTTTATAAGTTTTTTTGATGTCCATATCAAAATTCTCCTTTTTTCACGTTTGCGATTTCCTTTTTAAAAAATACTTTCAATTTCAAGTTCCCAATTAGAATTGTGAATAAATTTATTAAGAACATATTTTTCATCAAATAATTCTTTTTTCGTTTTTTGACTTATAACTTCCCAATTCTCACTAGGAATAACATAAGTTGCATTACCATATTTTGCTGATTCTAAGACACAAAAATCTTCAAAGACATACGCAAAATAACCAGTAAAACCATTTGTTCCTTGAACACTCTTTATTGGATTGTGTTTTTCAATAGTTAATAATCTATTAAAACTGAATCCATTAACTTCTTCTCCTTTGCTTTGTGCCTGTTTTTTTATATGTGCACTTGGTCTTGTTCCTGGCGGAAGTATTTCCCAGTTACATCGTTCATATTTTTGTATATCAACATTTTTTATATCATTAGCAAATATATAGCAATATCCGTAAATTTCAAGAAATATATTTACTGTTTCTTTTAAATAATTATCACGAATCTCTTCATCTAGCATTGCGATAATAAATTTTTCGTTATTATCATTTTCATAGAAGCATAATTCTATCTCTGTTGGGTCAACAAAAACTTGAGGATAGCATTTTTTATATATATCAACAGGTATTGACGTAGCATTTGGATTACCAAACGGTTGCATCCAAACTGTAGACACATATCTTCTTTTTTTTGGAGACTCTGTATCTAAATATGTATAACCACATGCATTTCTTCTACAATTGGCACCAAAATCAGGAGATGGTATTATTATATCTCCTATGTTTTTAAGATTTAACACTTCATTTTCATTTAATTTTACAGGAATACCTATATGTATTTTCTTTGTATCAAATTCTTTCGGAAGGGGTAATTTTCTTATTCTCTTTTTCTCTATGTATATTGGTTTCATTTTAACAACTCCTAAATTTATTATGTTTATACTACATTAACTCGCTCCACTGTTCGAGTGTGTAATACTTTGTAAGCTTATAACGAGCATCTGATACTGACCCAAACATTTGTTGGTCTATTCTATGATTTATTGGCACAGTGAATCCAAAAGCGGCAGCTTCTCTAATGCTATGTGAAAAAGCATATTTGTATAATTGGCTACCATCACGATTTCTTGCTAGCCCTAAATAATCAGCATCTTTACGCAATTCATATTTTAACAATTTGTATTCTTCCCTGATTCTTTCTTCATGAATATATTCGCGATTTACATCTTGTATGTATTTCGAAATCAAATCAGCCAAATGTTCTATACGACCAATATAGTTAACCATTACTGCGGCAAG
>CALCBQ010000063.1 GCA_937897215.1 uncultured Clostridia bacterium
CTTTTCAGAAGTCCCTGCCCTTCCAGGCGGCGCATCAGGGGATACAGGGTGTTGGCATCCATGGGAATCTGATGGTCATTGAGCTTCTTCACCAGGCTGTAGCCGTACATGCTCTGGCGCAGCTGACTGAGCACCAGCAGGATCAGCGTCCCCCGGCGAAGCTCCAGAATCAGACCGGAGACGGTTTCTTCTACGTTCATACTGTGTCTCCTTTCACTGGTGTGTAACATCATTATAGTGTATATCACACATTATGTCAAGCATTTTCTTCAAGAAAATATAATTTACTTTTTGTCGTATATACTTGACTTCTTAAAAATGCAATGCTATACTTGTTCTGGAGGTGAGGAAATGTCCCGGAATTTAGCCATCAAAGCAGCCCGTGCCCGGAAGGACATGACCCAGAAGGAGCTGGCTGCCGCCGTTGGGGTTTCCCGGCAAACCATCAACGCCATCGAACAGGGGGAATATAACCCCACCATAAAACTGTGCCTGACCATATGCCGGGTCCTGGGCAAGACTTTGGACGAACTATTCTGGGAGGATGAAGAAAATGAAACTCTTTAAAAATTGCAAAAGAAATTTCAAAACAGTCTGCAAAAAAAGGTATTGTTACTCCTGTGCTGCTTGAAATCAATATAGGCGACGAAGAAAGCAAAACAGGCTTTTCTCAAGAAGAATTTTTTGAAAGTTTGTATCAAATTGCAGAACTTAAAGATATTTCTGTACAAGGTCTTATGACAATACCGCCAATTTGCGAAAATAATACAATACTTTGTAAATATTTTGAAAAAATACACAACATATATGTTGACATTAAAGAGAAAAAGTTAGATAATATAAATATGAATATTCTGTCGATGGGTATGTCGGGAGATTATTACGAAGCAATCTTATGTGGGTCAAATCTTGTAAGAATCGGCTCTTCAATTTTCGGCCCAAGAATATATTAAAAATCAGGAGGAACACACAATGAGCTTTTTAGACAAAATCAAAAACTTTGTAAATGTTGATGAGGATGGTTACTATCCAGATGATGATGTTGATACAGGTGCATTTTTAGGCGATTATGAAGAGGAAGAAAAACCTGTAAAACAAACTCGCAGAGCTCCTCGTAACAGCGATGAAAAAGTTGTTAATATTCATACAACAGCACAACTTCAGGTTGTTCTTGCAAAACCTGAAAAATTTGAAGAAGTTAAGAGTATCGCTGAAAACCTTAATGTAAAAAGAACAGTTGTATTAAATCTTGAATCAGTCAGCAGAGATGTTTCTCGCCGTTTGTTAGACTTCCTTTCAGGCGTTGCTTATGCAAATGATGGTCAGATTAAACCTGTTGCAAATAACACATATATCATCACTCCTTATAATGTTGATGTTATGGGCGATTTGTTGGATGAACTTGAAAATAACGGTATGTTCTTTTAATTAAAAGCATATACTTAGCAAATTATATTTGGCTCTTTTTTGGGCAGAATGGGAAGGAATAAACTAATGCTTACACCTGAAAATATCAAAGAAAAATCATTTCATACTACTGGTCGCGGTTCTTATCGTGCAGACGACGTTGATAGCTTCTTGAATGAAGTTACTGCATCTTATGAGCAGATGTTCAAAGAGAACGCTGACCTTGTTAAGAAAATATCTCTTCTTGCAAAAAAGATTGAAGAGTATCGTGCTGACGAAGAAAGTCTTAAAATGGCTCTTCTTAATGCACAGAAACTTGCAGATAAAATTGTAGCAGAAGCAAGAGAAACTGCAGAAAGAGAAAATGCAGAAATCAATGAAGAAACCGCTCGTCTTCACGAAATGGCAGAAAAAGTTGCTAAAGATGCAGAAGAAAATGCAAAAGTTGAGGCAGAAAAAATTGTTGCAGATGCAAAAGCAGAAGCAGAAGCAATTCTTAATGATGCTAACGCTCAGGCAAAAGATATTCTTGGCAATATTAACCGTAAGGTAACTCATGAGAGCCTTGTTTACGAGATGATTCAGAAAGAAGCATCAGAATTCAAGAGCAAACTTGTTGCTATGTATAAAGAACATATCAACTTAATTAACCAACTTCCTGAATTTGTTGAAAATAAGTTGGATGAAGAAACTGTTGAAGAAACAGTTGAAGAAGTTGACGACGAACCGGTTGTTATTGAAGAAGAAACACCTGTTGTTGTAATTGATGATGTTGAAGATGCAACTGAAGAAGTTGTAGAAGAAACAATTGAAGAAGTAGTTGAAGAAACTGTTGAAGAACCAGAAGTTGAAATTGAAGAAGTAGAAGAAACAGAAGAAGTTGAAATGGTTGAAGAAGTTGTTGAAGAACCGGTAGTTAAAAAACCATTTAAACTTGATTTAAGTAAAATTGATTTTGCCGATGACGACGATTTTGTAACAGAACCTGAAGAACCAGCAGTTATTGAAGAAGTTGTTGAAGATTCAGAAGAAGACGAAGAAGAACCAAAATCAATTTCATTCAAAAACTTTTTTAAGAAAAAATAAAAAACGAGGTAATTAAATGCTTCAAGTAATTACAATTCTTTCTATTGCTGTTTTAGTGGTAATAGACCAGTTGATTAAATTACTTGTACTTGAATATCTCCAGCCAATTGGCAGCCTTCCATTGATAGACGGTATACTGCAGTTAAGATATGCCGAAAATACAGGGGCTGCTTTTGGTTCGTTTAGTGAACATACAACCGCGCTGTCTGTTTTCACATTTATCGCAATATTGGCGGGTATCATATTCCTTATGTCAAAGAAACTAAAATTTGGTGTTGAATATGTGTGTGTTGCACTCATAATTGCAGGTGGTGCAGGCAATTTGATTGACCGCGTTTTCAGAGGTTTTGTAGTTGACTATATTGAACCACTTTTTATTGATTTTGCAGTTTTTAATTTTGCAGATATTCTTGTAACTTGTAGTGCCATAGTTCTCGTAATCTGGACTATTTATGATATTTACAGAGAACATAAAGCAGAAAAGGAACCTAAAAATGAATGAAATCTTGATAGATGTTCCTGAGAATTTTGAAGGGGAGCGAGTAGATAAATTTTTATCTGTCCTCCTTGAAAATTCTTCAAGAAATTCAATTCAGAAACTTATTGAAAATGGCAAGGTTTTAGTAAATGGTGTTGTTGTCAATAAGAAATATAAAGTCAGTACAGATGATGAAGTAACTGTGCTGCCAAGCGAACTCAAACCGCTTGATGCCGAGCCTGAGAATATTCCGCTTGATATTGTCTACGAAGATGAGCATTTGCTGGTTGTCAATAAACCTCGCGGAATGGTGGTGCATCCTGCACCGGGTAATTATAGTGGTACACTTGTAAATGCGCTTTTGTATCATTGTAAAGACTCACTTTCGGGTATTAACGGAATTTTACGTCCCGGTATTGTTCATAGAATTGATAAAGATACAAGTGGTCTGTTAATAGTTGCTAAAACAGATAAAGCACATTTAGGACTTGCCGAACAGATTAAAGAACACAGTTTCACTCGTGAATATAACGCAGTGATTGTAGGTCATCTTAAAGAGCGACAAGGAACAGTCAACGCACCAATCGGCAGAAATCCTAAAGACCGTAAAAAAATGTGTGTAACAACGCAGAATTCTAAAAACGCAGTTACACACTATAATACTATTGAAGATTATGAGGGCTATTCTCATATATCACTTAAGTTAGAAACAGGCAGAACCCATCAGATTCGCGTACATATGGCGCACTTAGGCCACGCGGTGGCAGGGGATTATGTCTACGGAAACGACAAAAAAAGCGCTTACCTTAACGGTCAGTGCTTGCATGCGATAAAAATTGGATTTGTTCATCCAATTACTCAAGAATACCTTGAGTTTACAAGTGAACTTCCTGATTATTTTACTGAATTTTTAAGCAGACTCAAACACACCTGAGGAGGTGTTTTCATTGGCAAATAAAAATCTTTCACATTGGCTTGTTGTGTCCGATATTGATGGTACGCTTAACAATAAGTTAAGACAGTTACCAAAACGAAATCGTGATGCAATCAATCGTTTCGTGCTTGAATGTAATGGCAATTTTACTTTGGCGTCAGGCAGAAATGTTCAGTCAATGCGTAAGCATTATGAAAGATTACCGATTGCAGGCACACCTGCAGTAATTCTTAATGGTGCTGGCATTTATGATTATAACCACGAAAAAATGCTTCATTTTGACCCAATAAATGAACATGCAATGGATTTGGTTTTTGAAATATATAAACGCTTTCCAATGGTTGAAATCGAAATTTTAACTGATACAATGATTTATACGTTGAATTCAAAAATATTTGCTCGTGTTATGGTTATGGCAGATAAACTTCATTACGTTAACTGCAAACATCCTGACGAAATCCCAAGAGAAAATTGGGGTAAGGTTATTTTCCTTGGTATGCCTGACCTTATTAAAGCAATCAGAAGATATGTTGATAAGCTCACAGATACAAAAGCAAACTTTATGTCAAGTTCAATCTCCTCATTTGAAATGCTTAACGAGGGCGTACATAAAGGCACTGCAGTTATGAAAATTGCAGAGCTTTATGGAATCGAACATAAATATACTGCTGCAATCGGCGATTATTTCAATGATTACGATATGCTTAAAACGGTCGGACTTCCTGCATGTTGCGGACAAGCACCAAAAGCAATGCACGAAATTGTTAAATTTCACGCGTGTCATTGTAATAAAGGCGCAGTCGCAGACTTGCTTGAATACATAATGAATGATTACAAAGAATAATTAAAAAATAGGGGGAGTAAAAATGAATGCTTCTTTGAAAAAAGAACTTGAAATTTTTGCAACAAAAGAAAGACTTCTCTTGTTAGAGGGCATTTTCAATGCAAAGGCAGGCCATCCGGGTGGTTCACTTTCAATTGCAGAACTTATGGCATATCTCTATAATGTAGAGATGAAAGTTGATGCAAAGAATCCAAAATGGGAAGACAGAGACCGTTTTGTTCTTTCAAAAGGTCATGCAGCACCTGCACTTTATGCAACACTTGCGCTTAAAGGATTTTTCCCAACAGAAGATATGAAAACACTTCGTAAATCAGATTCTTATCTTCAGGGCCATCCAAGTATGAAATGTGTACCTGGTGTTGATATGAGTACAGGTTCACTCGGTCAGGGTATTTCAACTGCAGTTGGTATGGCTCTTGCTGCAAAACTCGATAAAAAAGATACAAGAGTTTATACAATTCTCGGCGACGGCGAAATCGAAGAAGGTCAGGTTTGGGAAGCTGCAATGTTTGCAAATGCAAAGAAACTTGATAATCTTGTAGTAATTGTTGATAATAACAATCTTCAGATTGATGGTAGCGTTGAAGAGGTTAACTCTCCATATCCAATTCCTGAAAAATTCACAGCATTCGGCTTTAATACAATTGAAATTGACGGTAATGATTTTGATGAAATTGAAAAAGCACTCGAAAATGCTAAAAATACAAAAGGTGTTCCTACTGCAATCGTAGCAAAAACAGTTAAGGGTAAGGGCGTTTCATATATGGAAAACCAGGTTAACTGGCACGGTGCAGCACCAAACGAAGAACTTTATAATCAGGCAGTAGCAGAACTTACTGCAAAGCTTAATGAATTGGAGGGTGTATAAAATGAGTGAAGTAATCAAAACAGCAACTCGTGATGCTTACGGTAAAGCACTTGTTGAATTAGGTAATACAGACGCTAAAGTCCTTGTTCTTGATGCAGACCTTGCTGCTGCAACAAAAACAGGTATGTTTAAAAAAGAACACCCTGAAAAATTTATTGATTGTGGTATTGCAGAAGGCAATATGATGGGTATTGCTGCTGGTCTTGCAGCATCTGGTTATACAGTATTTGCATCATCTTTCGCAATGTTCGCTGCAGGACGTGCATTTGAACAGGTTAGAAACTCAATCGGTTACCCACACTTGAACGTTAAAATCGGCGCAACTCACGCTGGTATCTCTGTCGGCGAAGACGGTGCAAGCCATCAGTGTTGTGAAGATATTGGTCTTATGAGAACAATTCCAGGTATGGTTATTCTTAACCCTGCTGACGATGTTGAAGCAAGACTTTGCGTACTTGCAGCAGCAGAACACGACGGCCCTGTTTATATGCGATTTGGTCGTCTTGCAGTGCCAAGAGTATTCGACGAAGATTATAAATTCGAAATCGGTAAAGGTAATGTGCTTAAAGAAGGCGACGATGTAACAATTATCGCAACAGGTCTTATGGTTAATGAAGCACTTATGGCTTATGAAGAACTTAAAGCAGAAGGCATTAATGCAAGAGTTGTTAATATGGCAACAATTAAACCTATTGACCGTGAACTTGTAATTGAATCTGCAAAGAAAACAGGCGTTATCGTTACTGCAGAAGAACACAATATAATCGGTGGTCTTGGCTCAGCAGTTGCAGAAGTAGTTTGCGAAACAGTTCCTGTTCCAGTACTTCGCGTAGGTGTTGAAGATACATTCGGTAAATCAGGTCCTGCAGTTCAACTTCTTCACGAGTTTGGACTTGACGCAGCTCATATCGTTGCAAAATGCAAAGAAGCAGTGGCACTTAAAAAGTAATATATAACAGTAGGGCGGGGTCTTGACCCCGCCGTTGCTATATGTAAAGGAGAACGCTTATGAACAAAAAGAAAATTCTCAAAATAATTGCAATAATTCTTGCAGTTGTTCTTGTCTGTGGTGCATCATTTGGTGGTTACATATTATACCGTACGGAAATTTATTATCCAAAAGGCCTTGTGCATAATTATGGCGATATATTTAATCTTCAAAAAATTACCTATGATGTGGGCGATGACGGGAAATTTGCTGTTCTCAAAATTAATGATACACATTTTTTAAACGGTACTTGTGAAAACGATGCTAAAACTATGTCGGCTTTAGAAATCATTCTTGACGCTACTCCTTGTGATTTTATTGTTGTAAATGGCGATATGGTTGAAGGGTTTAATTTAAATCCTGATTACGATAAATATGGTGCAGCTAAAATTTTTGCAGACCTTATTGATAGTTATAACATTCCTTGGACATTTGTGCCCGGCAACAATGATGGCGAGATTGATGGCGACAACGAATATTTGATTGCATTTTTAATGCAGTATAAAAATTTTGTTTGTGGTAATAACGTTGAAATTGGCGGCAGTATGCAATTCTTTGTTGACCTTGAATATAACGGTAAGTTAGCGCATTCACTTGCATTTATGGACTCTAACGCAAGAACAACTAAAGTAATTGGCAAGTATGATTACATAAAAGAAAACCAAATCAATTGGTTACTTAACGGTATTAACGAAAGAAAAGTAAAAACAAGTGTGTTTTTCCATATGAATACACCTGCTTTTAAGACTGCTTATGAAAATGGAGAGGCATACGAGGGTTTCCCATCAGCTTATGTTTATGAGCTTGATAATATAAAAGAAAATAAGCTTTTTGATGATATGACAGCAGATAATGAGTATATCTCACTTATTTCAATAGGGCATATCCATAGTAACAATATGTGTCATTTTTATAACGACAGATATTATCAATTAAGTAGTGTAAGTGGCTATAACGAATCACACCCTGAAGATATGATTCCATCTTGTACACTAACAGTAATTGATGTAACAGAAGAAAATGCAAAAGATATGTATCAATTCTCAAAAATCGAAGCATAACCTTTTAGGGTGG
>CALCBQ010000064.1 GCA_937897215.1 uncultured Clostridia bacterium
AAATTACGAATTCCGAATTACGCATTACGAATTGAGTTAGACAAACTCCAATTTGATGAGATATGCCTACTTGCTTTTAATCTTAATAATCTGATTATACCCCATACCGCGAACTGTTACAGGGATACCTACATTTTTAAGGAATGCGCCACTTTTTTCGTACTTTGCACTGCCGATTTTGAGTTTATAGATTTTCTCATCATCGAGTCCCTCAAATTTAAGAGGGATTTGTTTTTGCATAAAGCGTGTTACAACTGATGAAAGGAATCCAACAGCCTCGTTTTTATCTTCACTTACATAAATATTGAAAAGGATTTCGTCGCGGTCAGGGTCAAGTACTCTGTAAAGGTCACCGAACTGCACAAGATGGCGGATTTCCTTATAAAGAGTAACATTTTTTCGTGCGGTTGCAAGGTCAGTAAGACTGTATTTTGTAAGATTACCACCGATACCCAACGCACCTTGCATAGCAACATGGAATCTGAAATCAAGACTCATTGGTGGGTTGTACCAGTTAACATCAGTAACCCAAGCGCGCATAACTTTTGTTGGGCGAAGATATGTAAACCACTTTTGCATCATCATTCTGTCAACTGCACTTGTGTTATCACTTGGCCAAACTTGGTCAAAGTGAGATAATGCACCGTAATCACTTCGTCCGCCACCTGATGAGCAACTTTCAATGCAAACATCAGGGTGTTTTTCTTTAAGTCGGTCAACAATGCTATAAACTGCCTGAGTGTGTCTGTACCACAACTCTTGTGGGCATGGGAGATTTTCTGCACCTGTTTCAGAAAGCGGTCTGTTCATATCCCACTTAATGTATTTGATGTTATGTTCAGTAAGCATTGTGTCTATACGGTCAAAAATGTATTCCTGAACATCTTCTCGTGTCATATTAAGTACTAACTGATGACGAAGTGTGTGGGCAGTACGAGTATCATAATGATATGCCCAGTCAGGATGCGCACGGAATAAGTCAGAGTCAGGGTTTACCATTTCAGGCTCAAACCAAAGTCCAAAATCCATACCGAGTTTGTTAACATTTTTAATAAGCTCGTCAAGTCCTTTAGGGAACTTTTTCTTATTGACAAACCAGTCCCCAAGACCTGCGCGGTCGTGGTTTCTTGCTCCGAACCAACCGTCATCCATAACGAAAAGTTCAACGCCCATAGCGGCGGCAAGTTTTGCAAGTTTTGTCTGGTCTTTGCAGTTTACATCAAACTCTGTTGCTTCCCAGGAGTTGTAAAGCACAGGTAAAATCTTGTCGTTGAACTGCTTTGGTAATACGTGATTAATTGCAAAACGATTCATCTGACGACTCATTTCGCCAAATCCAACAGTATAACCACAGAAAACTTTAGGGGTTTCGAAAGTTTCTCCGCCATTGAGTTCATATTTAAAATCGTGGTCGTTAAGCCCTAAAGAAACGCGTGTTGTATAGAACAAATCGCGAGTACAAAGCACTTTGAAGTTGCCACTATATGCAAGCGTTGCAAAATACACATCGCCCTCGTTTTCAGTTGCATTCTGATGTGCAATAAAATATGGGGATTGGTTGTGTCCTGTTGTGCCACGCTTACTGTCGAAACTGAGAGCGCCACCCTCTAAAGTTGACTCAGTTTCAACATATTCGCCACCCCAACTACCGTTGGTGTTTTTGAATGTGTAAGGGTAGATTGACGGAAGTGTGAGTTCAGCAGAAAAAACTCTGTCGAGAATGATTTTTTCACTACCTGTGTTCTTGATTTCTGCCCAGCGAGTGATAATATCGTCATTATCCTGAACTTTGTAGTTAAGTGCAATCTCTATTGGATATACTTTGTCTTTAAGTGTGATTGTAAGAAGATTATCTTCTGCATTTGCACCTGCAAATTCTAATTCGATTTCACGGCATTTGTCAGGGAATACTACTTTCAAATCACTTTCGCGGTAGTTTGTTCCGCCAAAAACTGTGTATTCCTGCTTGGCCATATCAAGACGAGTGTGATTTGAGTTTTCGTCCCATATGTCAGTTGCATAGTAGTCATTTATGTTGCATCTTTTACCCCAATGAATGTGTCGGTTGTAGCCGTAATCGTCAATGCCAAGCACATAATGGGTACTTTTTGTTTCAAGTACAAAAATATTGTTTTTAAGAATATGTATTGCCATAAACTTCCCTCGCTTTTTTCTAGTGAGTTAAGTATAGCAATATTTTATTATAAATGCAATAAAAATGTCATTCTGAGGAGCATCGCGACGATGCGGTCTCTTCACTTAAAAAGACGAATGAAGTTTGTAGGGGCAAAAAACAAGGACGCTGAAAATTCAGCGTCCTTTATAAATCAATATATTATTTTAATCTAAATTAAAATACTTCTTCGCATTTGTGAAAGATACACCCTCAACAACTTGTGAAAGGAATTCAATATCATCTGGGTATTTGCCCTCTTCAACTAAATTGCCGATAATTTCGCAAAGAATTCTTCTGAAGTACTCGTGTCTTGGGTATGAAAGGAAGCTTCGTGAGTCAGTAACCATACCAACGAATTTGCCAAGCACACCAAGGTTAGAAAGTGTTTTCATCTGTTCGCGCATACCGTCATAGTTGTCGTTAAACCACCAAGCAGAGCCGAACTGAATTTTTGACTGCGCCTCACTGCTTTGGAAGTTGCCAAGCATTGTGCCAAGCACATAATTGTCTTTTGGATTAAGCGTGAAAAGAATAGTTTTTGGTAACTTGCCTTTAACATCAAGTGAGTCAAGGTAGCGTGAAAGTCCATAGGCTAACTGATGGTCGTGAACAGAGTCAAAGCCTGTGTCAGCACCAACTGATTTGAACATTCTCGCGTTGTTGTTTCTCATAGCGCCAAAGTGTAATTCCATAGCCCAACCGAGCTCTGCATACTTTTCGCCGAAGAATTGTAAAAGTGCAGTTCTGTATTGGTCAAGCTCTTTCTTTGTGAATTCGCCACCTGCAAGTGCTTTTGTGAAGATTGCTTCTAATTCTTCATCGGTTGCAAGTTCAAATGGGCAGTATTCAAGAGCGTGGTCGCTTGCTCTACATCCCATTTCATTAAAGAATGCAATTCTCTTTTCAAGTGCAGTAAGCAAATCTGCAAATGACTTAATTTCCATTTCTGACGCTTTTTCCATAGCAACAATCCATTCACGGAACGCAGGAGTATCAATAAGGAATGACTTGTCAGGACGGAATGCAGGAAGCGCCTTGCACTTAAAATTCTTGTCTTCTTTAAGTAGCTTGTGGTATTCAAGCGTGTCTGCAGCGTCGTCAGTAGTGCATACGCAATACACGTTTGACTTTTCGATAAGTGAGCGTGGAGTAAATCCACCTGCTTTGATTTGCTTGTTACATTCTTCCCAAATCATATCAGCAGTTTTAGCACTTAATGGCTCGTAAATGCCGAAATATCTTTGCAATTCAAGATGAGTCCAATGGTAAAGTGGGTTGCCAATACAATATGGTAAGCTCTCAGCCCATTTCATAAACTTTTCGTAGTCAGAAGCGTCGCCTGTAATATATTTTTCCTCTACACCGCAACCGCGCATAGCACGCCATTTGTAATGGTCGCCACCAAGCCACACTTGTGTAATATTCTCAAACGGCTTGTCCTCGTAAATCTCTTTAGGAGAAAGATGACAATGCCAGTCAAAAATTGGTGTATTTCTTGCCCCTTTGTCAAAGATTTTCTGTGCAGTTTCTGTGCTTAAAAGAAAATCGTCGCCCATAAATTTTCTCATATTTATCACCTGAAAAATAGATTTTGATTTTATGCAATAAGTATAGCATAAAAAAACACATAATTTCAAGAGCTGAACTTGATAAACATATCTAAAAACAAATTGGAGTTTGTCGGGATGTTTTATGAGTACGTGTTCCGCTCCCTCTTTGAGGGAGCTGTCTGCGAAGCAGA
>CALCBQ010000065.1 GCA_937897215.1 uncultured Clostridia bacterium
ATCCCCCACCACCTGAAAAGATTGGTAAACCAACAAGTCCAAGCGCCATATAACTTACTGTTGCAAGGGTTGATGCCTTTAAGGGCAACAAAAGTCCTGTAAGCAACACAAAGAATGTTTGTAATGTCATTGGCATTAAATTTGGCATTGGAACTCGTATAAATGAGCCAACACAAATCAAAGTGCAAAATAGTGCAGAAAGTGTTAGGGTTATAATTAAATTTCTTCTTTTCATTTTAACCTCACACTGACATCGCCTGACGAAATTTCTTCAATTATGCCATTTTCATTTTTAACAAGTAAATGACAATCATCTGTTATGTCAATTACAGTTGCAGGTCTTGTAGTTTCGCCTTGAATTATATTGATTTCTTTACCAGTGAGATATGAATACTCTTTATATCTATTAACAAAATTGGTATCAAAGCCATTATACATATCAAAAAACTTGTTTACAACGTCAGCAACGATTTTTTCTTTAATATAATCTTCTGTTTTTCCCGGGAAAATAGCTGTTGCAATTTCTTTTATATCATCAGGGAAACCGTTTTCAGGTGCAATTATATTTATACCTATACCAACTACTGCATAATCAAGCATTTTATTAGAGTTTATTGCTCCTTCAGTAAGAATTCCACAGACCTTTTTACCATCAATATAAACATCATTAACCCACTTGATTTTTACATCATTTTTATTGTATTTCATAACAGTTTCTGCAACCGATACTGCAGCCATAACTGTCAAAAAGAGTGATTTTTCGGCAGAAAATTTTGGATGTAAAAGTAAAGAAAAGTAGATTCCTGTTCCATTTGGTGAATAGAAAGAACGACCCATTCTGCCCCTACCACCTGTCTGACTTAAAGCAATAACGAGTTGATTTTCTTTTTCGCCTTGTGAACCTAACTTTTTCAAATAATTATTTGTAGAATCAAGCTCATCGAAAATAGTAATATTCAGTTTTTGGTTTAAACATCGTTCTAAAACTTTCTTATCCAAAACTACCACCGAAGCTATTATATATTGATTTAATAAATTATGCAAGAAAAAAGGACTCAATAGAGTCCTGATTTTCTTTATATATGCCAGATTTCTGTTGCATATTCCTTAATTGTTCTGTCTGATGAGAATTTACCTGCATTACACATATTGAGCCAGCACTTTTTATAAAACTCTTTTTTGTTTTTATAATCTGCATTAACTTGCTTCTTTGTTTCAACATAATCATTAAAATCGAGAAGTAAATAGTAATGGTCAGGCTCGTGCCAAGATGCACCTTTAAGAATTGAATCATAAAGTTCTTTGAAAATCTTTGTTCGGCTATCTTTCAATGTTCCGTCAACAAGCGCATCGAGTACTCGTTGAATTTTCTCGTCATTATCATAAAGATTTTTTGAAGAATAATAATCTTTTACTTTTTCAATATCTTCAACACGTGCACCAAAAATATAGTTATTCTCTTCCCCTGCTTTTTCGACGATTTCTATGTTTGCACCGTCATAAGTGCCAAGAGTTACTGCACCATTGAGCATAAGTTTCATATTACCTGTGCCACTTGCTTCTGTACCAGCAGTTGAAATCTGTTCGCTGACATCAGCTGCCGCAACAAGCTTTTCAGCATAAGAAACGTTATAATTCTTAACAAAAACTACCCTGATATATTTTGATACAACTTTGTCTTTTTCAATAAGTTTTGCAATCTCATTAATAAGTTTTATAATACCTTTTGCACGTGCATAACCTGGTGCTGATTTTGCACCAAAAATAAAGGTTGTAGGCACAAAATCTTTAAGTGTACCCTCTTTGATTTCAAAGTAAAGTTCAAGAATTGCAAGTGCGTTAAGCAATTGACGCTTATACTCGTGAAGACGCTTAATTTGAATATCAAAAATAGTGTTTGAATCAACTTCAACACCATCGTGTTGCTTGATGAATTCAGCAAGTTGCTTTTTCTTTGTTTCTTTTATAGCAATAAAACGGTTGAGAACATCTTCGTCATCAGCGTACTTTTCAAGCTCTTTGAGTTTGTCAAGGTTTGTTACCCACTCATCACTACCTAAAAGTTCAGTAACAAGTGCTGAAAGCTCACGATTGCAAAGTAATAACCAACGTCTTTGAGTGATACCGTTAGTCTTATTCTGGAATTTTTCAGGGTATAATTCATACCAATCTTTTAAAACGTCAGTTTTAAGAATATCTGTATGAATGCGAGCAACACCGTTAACATATTTTGAACAGAAAATCGCAAGATACGCCATGTGAACACGCTTTTCTTGAATAATCTGCATTGTTTCTGCTTTTTCTTTATCAACTTTAGCCTTTTTAAGCTCTTTTTTGAGCATTTTATCAAGCTTTTTTATAATATCAAGAACTTGTGGAATAGTGTCTTTAATGATTTTTACATCCCATTTTTCAAGTGCCTCTTGCATAATGGTATGGTTTGTGTAATTAAACACATTCTTTGTGATTTCAACAGCGTACTCAAAATCAACTTTTTCATATTCAGTTAAAAGTCTTATAAGTTCAGGAATTGAAATTACAGGATGTGTGTCATTAAGCTGAATTGTTACATAATCAGCAAATTTTGAGAAATCGCTACCGAGAACATTCTTGTATTTTCTTATAATATCCTGTAATGATGCACTTGAGAAGAAATACTGTTGTTTAAGTCGTAATTTCTTACCCTCATAAGTGTCATCATTTGGATAAAGAACTCGAGAAATATCTTCAGCACGATTTTTAAGATTTACTGATTTATCATATTTTTGCTGATTAAATAAGTCAAAATCAAATGGCACAAGTGATTCTGCCTGCCAAAGTCGTAAAGTACCCACATTGTCAGTATTATAGCCGATAACAGGCATATCATAAGGCACAGCTTTTACAGTCATATCTTTAAACTGAACTTCTACTGAATCGTTTTCATTACGAATTGACCACGGGTCGCCCCATTTTGTCCAGTCATCAGCATATTCAACCTGAAAACCGTCTTGAATATCTTGTTTGAAAAGTCCGTATTTATAACGAATTCCGTAGCCGTCTAAAGCAATATTGTGAGTTGCAGCGCTTTCTAAAAAACAGGCTGCAAGGCGACCTAATCCACCGTTACCGAGTGCACTATCTTCAATTTCTTCAAGTGAATTAAGTGAAACATTATACTTATTAAGCTCTGTTTCAATTTCGTCATATAACTTCTTTGAAACAAGGTTGTTATAAATTGCACGACCTACAAGAAATTCTGCAGAAAAATAAAACGCTGTTCTTTCTTTTATTCTCTTGTTTCTGCTATTCATCCAATCATCTGCAATTTCGCCCATAACTGCAGTTGAAATTACATCGTGCAACTCATTAGGTGTTAACTCGCTTAACGATTTCAAATATTTACTTTTAGCAAGTGATATTGCATCATTTACTATTTTTGACATTAGTTTTTCCTCTTTTCACATTTGGCAGACGCTGATAAAGTCCAGTATAGTACTTAATTTTTTCTGCCAGTTCATCACTTAAATAATCAGATTTCGCACGCCATTGCCAATTATCTTTAACAGTTGACGGAAAATTCATTCGTGCTTCGTTGCCAAGTCCCAAAAGGTCTTGCATTGTAACGATTGCAGTGTCAGAATTACTTGACCAAATGGCTTTCATCATACCCCAGTTGTAACCTTCTTTGCGAGTAAGACGAAGATATTCCTTTGCACGCTTACGTGTTTTTTTTGGAGCAGTTTTGGTCATATAGCCCATAATGGTATCGTTATCGTGAGTACCAACATAAGCAACAGAATTTTTTGTAAAGTTGTGAAGCAAATAATCGTTTTCTTCTGGGGTATCAAAAGCAAATTGTAACACTTTCATACCCGGATATTTGCTCTGTTTAAGCATCTTTTTTACTGCAGGAGTTAAAAAACCTAAATCTTCAGCAATAATATTCATTTTGCCAAGGTCTTTTTGGATTTCTCGAAAAAATTCGATACCAGGTCCTTTTCGCCACTCGCCTATTTTTGCAGTTTTTGCGTCAGCAGGAATACAGTAATATGACTCAAACCCTCTGAAATGGTCAATACGAATAACATCACATAATGAATATTGATGTTTTATTCTTTGTTTCCACCAAGAATAATTATCTTTTTTCATATATTCCCAATCGTAAAGTGGATTGCCCCAAAGCTGACCATCAGCAGTAAAAGCATCAGGCGGACATCCCGCTACTTCGATAGGATTGCAGTCTTTATCTAATAAAAATTGCTTTGGATTTGCCCAGACATCGGCACTGTCGGCAGCAACGTAAATTGGAATATCTCCTATTATCTTAATTCCGTTATCATTAGCATATTCTTTAAGATTAAACCATTGAGTAAAGAACAAATACTGAATAAATTTCTGAAACTCAATTTCGTCTTTTAATTCTACATTCGCTTTGCTTATAGCATCTGTTTTACGGACTTTTAATTCAGTTTGCCACTCGTTCCACGGCTTACCATTAAAAGAGTTTTTCAACGCTATATATAAGGCAAAATCGTCAAGCCAAAAAGCATTGTTATTACAGAAATTAACATATTCTGCATTTGGTAAATCAAAATTATTGTATGCTTTTTTTAGCACCTTAAATCTGTTTTTATAAAGTATTTCAAAATCAATCTTTTCAGGATTTTTGCCCCAATTTATTCTTGAATAATCACTTTTTTTGAGTAGACCATTATTACAAAGCAAATCAAAGTCAATAAAATATGGATTACCTGCAAAAGTTGAAAATGACTGATAAGGCGAATCGCCGTAACTTGTAGGACATAACGGCAAAACCTGCCAATATGTTTGTCCACTTTGTTTTAAAAAATCTACAAATTTATATGCTTCAATGCCAAGTGTACCAATACCTGTATTGCCTGGTAAGGATGAAATGTGCATTAAAACTCCGCTTGTTCTCATATAAATCGCCCTTAAACAAATAATATAAAATTAATAATATTATTTTTTCACTCAAATGTCAATCACATATCAGGTTTTCACTTACCTTATCAAAAATGTGTAATCTTTCAGTATCAACCACAATACTGCACACTGTATCACTTTTTATTTCTGCGTTTGACGGAACATTTGCAATTATACGCTCACTGCCTAGTTTTCCGTATAAATAGTAGTCTGAACCCGTCATTTCTGCGATATCAACATACATTTCAAATGAACTCTTTTGATTTTTCATGAATCAATTGACTATTCAAAAGAAAAAAAAAGAAGAAATTGAATTTTCTTAAATTTTTTTGAAATGAACTCTTTTGATTATTATTTGCAAGACTGATATTCTCAGGTCTTATACCTAAAACTACTTCCTTATCCGAATACAAAGATAACGCATCATTCATTCTTTCGGGAAGTTTTAAGAAGTAGTTTTCAAAAACTGCATAATAACCTTCAGTTTTTCTCACTATTTTACAATTTATAAAATTCATTTGTGGCGAACCAATAAAACCTGCAACAAACATATTTTGCGGATGATTATAAAGCATCTGTGGTGTATCGTGTTGCATTATTTTTCCGTCTTTCATAACCACGATTCTGTCGCCCATTGTCATAGCTTCAGTCTGGTCGTGAGTAACATAAACAAAAGTGGTTTGCAACTCTTTATGAAGCATTAAAATACGACTACGCATTTCTGTACGAAGTTTAGCATCAAGATTTGAAAGTGGCTCATCAAGCAAGAAAACTGCTGGTTCACGAACCATAGCTCGTCCTAATGCAACACGCTGCCGTTGACCACCTGATAACGCTCGGGGTTTACGGTTAAGATATTGTTCAATATCAAGCATTTTTGCTGCTTCGTGTACTTTTTTATCAATTACTGCTTTAGGAACTTTTCTGTTTTTAAGACCAAAAGCCATATTCTTATACACATTCATATGTGGATACAATGCATAGCTTTGGAATACCATTGCTATATCTCGATTTTTTGGCGAAACATCATTTACTAGTTTATCTCCTATATACATTTCTCCGTCAGTAATTTCTTCAAGACCTGCAATCATACGAAGAGTTGTTGACTTACCACATCCTGACGGACCAACTAAAATAACGAATTCTTTATCTAGTATTTCGAGATTTAGGTTTTCAATAACAGTTACTCCGTCTTCATAGGTCTTTTTAATATTTTTTAATGAAATTGATGCCATATAATCACCTAGCCTTTAACCGCGCCATCAATTACGCCCTTAATAATATATTTCTGACACACAAGGTAAAAAGCAATAATCGGAATAATTGCTAACACAAGCATTGCCATAAATCCACCCCAATCAATTGAGCCGTATGCACCTTGCATTGTAAGTTGAATTGCTACTGAAAGTGTTTTGTCGCCTGAGCCAAGCAATAAATAAGGCAAAAGGAAGTCATTCCAAATCCACATAGCATTAAGAATTGCGACAGTTATTGCTGTGGGTTTCAGTATTGGAAATACCACCATAAAAAATGTTTTTATTGGACTGCAACCATCAATCATTGCGGCTTCTTCAATTTCTTTTGGCAGACTTTTTACAAATCCGCTGAACATAAATACCGATAACCCTGAGCCAAATCCAAGATATACAGGAATGATGCCTATAATATTATTCAATCCAAGATTGATACAAACAGAAGTCATTGTAAACATAACCATCTGAAATGGTACAATCATACTGAACAAAAACAAATAATACACTACTTTATTAAATTTTGACTTTACTCTTGTAATATACCAAGCGGTCATTGAAGTAAAAATAACAATTGCAAGTACAGAACCAATTGTTATAAATAAAGTTCTGAAAAATGCACCTACAATGCCTGAACTTTCAATTCCACTTATATAATTTTCAAGACCTACAAAAGTGTCTTCATCAGGGAATTCAAATGGTGTGCCAACAATGTTAAATTTAGATTTAAATGAATTTATAATTACGAGATAAATCGGAAATAAAAATACAACTGACAATAATAAAAGTATTGCAATAGAAAATCCGTTGAAAATTTTTGTTCTTTGTTTCATTAACTTTCAACCTCTTTTCTGCCCGTAATTTTAAGCTGAACAAACGAAATAAATGCTACAATTATAAAGAATACCACAGCTTTTGCTTGTCCGACACCCTGCCAACCGATTCGACCGTAAAATGTATTAAAAATGTCAAGAGCAAGCATTGATGTCTCTCTTGCAGGTGCACCACCCGTTAACGCTAAATTCTGGTCAAACAACTTAAACGAATTAGTTATGGTAAGGAACAAGCAAATTGTTACAGCAGGCATTACCATTGGAATTGTTATGTGTCGTAAAATACCGAATGAAGATGCACCGTCAATCCTTGCAGCCTCATTAAGTTCCGATGGAATGTTTTGCAAACTTGCAATGTAGATTACCATCATATAACCAATTAACTGCCAATTAAGAAGGAATACAAGACCCCAAAAACCATAATCTGCACTGTATGTTATATCATAGCCAAAAATACCTAATATAGAGTTTATTAAGAGATTCCAAATATAGCCAAGCACAATACCACCAATAAGATTAGGCATAAAGAATACTGTTCTGAAAAAAGCAGTACCTTTAAGTGCTCTAGTTAAAAGAAGTGCAAGTAAAAATGCAAATATGTTAATTGTAATAACAGATACAACTGTAAATTTAATTGTAAACCACAGCGCATTCAAGAAGTTTTCATCTTGTGTAAAAGCTTTAATGTAATTATCAAGACCAACCCACGTTGCATTCTCAACTGTTGTAAATTTGGTAAAGGACAAATAAATGCCCATCACAAATGGTATAAGAAACACTACAACAAATGAAATTAATGTTGGCAACAAAAAGATTGGAAAATATTTTTTCATATTTTTTTCCATAAAAACCGTCCTTGCGACACAAGTCGCCCAACAAAATAGCAGGGCGACTTTTTTATAATTTACTGACTTTCATTTTTCCATGACTTAGTAAAATCTTCTTTAACTTTATCCCAATTTTTAGAGCCTTGTGCATACTGCAACAATGATGCACCAAAGTCTTCTTTGAAAGTCTGACTTGGGAATACTGTAAAGTTCCAAGGAATAGTTGTAACATCAGCGTTATTCATCCATTTAATAACTTCCTGTGCTAATGGGTCTTCAGGTCTTTCTTCATCAGTGAAAGTATCAAAAGGTGCAATAAACTCTAATTGTTCATTAACAAATTTTTTGCCTGTTTCACTTGAAAATAACCAATACATAAAATCTGCCGCAGCTTTTTGTTCTTGTTCAGATGCTTTAGAATTAATTGCAAAGAAATTTTCTGTACCAATGCACAGGCCTTGTTTTTCTTCGCCGTCAATACCCATATAAATTGGAAGATATTTAATATTTTCTGCTTTTACTGTATTTTTATCAATGCTATTAATTTGAGACCAAGCCCAGTTACCATTCTGTACCATAGCACACTGGCCTAGTGCAAACTCAGCCATTGACTCATCAACTATTTTTGAACCGAGAACTTTTTTGTCTGTAGTAGAATTATTTATATATAAATCAAAAATATTCTTGAAATTTTCTGAATATTTGAAATTTATTGTTTTTGTTGCATCGCCAGACAAATCTACATTATTTTCATTGAATTCGTAATACACAGGAATGTTTGCAAGATGAGTTTGCCAACGCCAATCTTCGCCTGTTTTTAAAGATGTTGCAGCAAAAACGCCTTTGATACCAAGTTTGTCAGCATTTTTTTGCATATCTTCAACTAGTTTTTTAAGAGAATCAAAATTTTTGATTTCATCCATAGATTTAAATTCAGTTGATTTATCTTTTAATGCAAAATATTTATCTGTTATTTCTTTGTTGTAAATAATTCCATAGCCCTCAACTACATACGGAATGCCGTAAACCTTACCATCAACTGTTACTGCAAGTGATTTATCTGTTAAGTGTTTATAAAGTTCTGTGTTTGACAAATCAGCACAATAATCCTGCCAGTTTGCATAACCTTTGGGTCCGTTAATTTGGAATAGTGTTGGCGCTTCATTAGTACCCATTTTTGCAGCAAGTGTTTGTTCGTAATTACCGCTTGCAGCAGTTTCAACAATCAAAGTATTGCCTGTTTCTTTGTTATAAGCTTTTGCAATCTCATCATAAACAGTTGCAATTTCAGGCTTGAAATTAAGATATCTGACAGTTGTTTTACCGTCATTATTCTGCGGTGTTGTGCCCTGATTTCCATTTCGATTGCATCCAGTAAAAACTGACGCAATCATAATAATTACCATTAAAATTGATAATATTTTTTTCATTTTGTACCTCCTAATCGAAAATCTGATGATTTTCTTTTTTATCTATTTTTACCAAATATTTAATGAAAAATTCCACGAATAATACATTAAAAAATATTGTTTTTTTTACAGTTTTGAAGTATAATTATGTATATCTTGATGATAGAGGGCAAAATTATGCGGATATTAGAAGAAAGAATATTAAAAGATGGTAAAGTTTTTGCAGGAAATATACTTAAAGTAGATAGTTTCCTTAACCATCAACTTGATGTTAATCTTCTTTCAGAAATGGGTAAAGAATTTAAAGAGCTATACGGTAACTGTGGCATTACAAAAATACTCACTATCGAAGCATCAGGTATCGGTGTGGGTTGTATGGTGGCGCAGTTTTTTGATTGTCCTCTGCTTTTTGCAAAAAAATCTAAAACCTTAAATATTAAGGGCGATGTTTATACAAGTAAAGTTGAGTCTTTCACGCATCAATGTGTTTACGACATAATTGTTTCAAAAGATTTTCTTAATGAAAACGATACTGTTTTAATTATTGATGATTTTCTCGCTAAAGGTAATGCTCTTGTTGGTCTTATTGACATTGTTAATCAGGCAGGCGCTAAACTTGCAGGTTGTGGTATTGCAATTGAAAAAGGCTATCAAGGTGGCGGAGATAAATTAAGAGCACAAGGTATTCGTGTTGAATCTATGGCGATTGTTGATTCAATGAACGATGAAACAGGCGAAATCATATTTAGAAAATAGGTAATTACAGCACAAAGCTGTTAAATATTACAAAAAACAAAGGAGAGAAAAAGTCTTATGAAAAATCTCAAAAAAGTACTTGCAGTAGTAATGGCTATTGCTCTTATCGTTACATGCTTTGCTGCTTGTGGCGGTAACAACAACGATGATGATGCTAAAAAAGTTAAAGCAGCTCTTATTTGCTTACATGGCGATTCATCAACTTATGACAAGAACTTCATCGATGCATTCAAACAAGCATGTGCTAACAAAGGCCTCACAGCTGATGATTACACAATTGTTACTGACATTCCTGAAGGAACAGCTTGTTATGACCAAGCAGCAGACTTAGCTGAATCCTACGACCTTATCTTTGCTGACTCATTCGGTCATGAGCCTTATATGATTCAGGCTGCTAAGGAATTCCCTGAAGTTGAATTCTGCCACGCAACAGGTACAAAGGCTCACACAGAAAAACTTGCTAACTTCCACAATGCATTTGCTTCAATCTATGAAGGCAGATACCTTGCTGGTGTTGCAGCAGGTATGAAGCTTGTTGAACTTTATGGTGATGCTGAAGGTAAAGTTTCTGACGAAAATGCAAAAATCGGCTATGTTGGTGCTTTCCCATATGCTGAAGTTATTTCAGGTTACACATCATTCTACCTTGGCGCTAAATCAGTAGTAGAAAATGCAACAATGGAAGTTCGTTATACAAACTCTTGGTATGATGAAGCAGCTGAAAAGACAACAGCTCTTGCACTTATCGACAATGGTTGCAAATTAATTTCACAGCACGCTGACTCTTGGGGTGCTCCTACAGCTTGTGAAGAAAGAAATATTCCTAATGTTTCTTACAACGGTTCAACTGTTGAAAAGTGTCCAAATACATTTATCATAGCTTCAAGAATCAACTGGACTCCATATTTTGAATACATCATTGATTGTGTTCAAAACGACAAGGCAATTGACACTGACTGGACAGGTTCAATCGCAACTGGTTCAGTAGAAATCACAGCTCTTGGTACTGCTGCTGCAAAGGGTACACAGGAAAAGCTTGACGCTGTTATGGCTGGTCTTAAAGATGGAACAATTAAGGTATTCGACTGCTCAACATTCACTGTTGAAGGCAAGGCATTAACTTCATTCATCGCTGACGTTGACGATGCTGGTGACTATGTTCCTGAAACAGAAGTTGTTGAAACAGCTAACGGTATTACTTTTGTAAATGAAAGTGCAAAACGTTCAGCTCCATACTTCAACATCATTATTGACGGTATTACAGCTGTTACCGAATAGTTTTTATTTTAAAGTTATTCTTATTTAATTAATTCAAGAAAGGCGAAGCGCAACAACTTCGCCTTTCTTGAATGATTAGCAAAATTAAAATCCTTTATTATTTAAGGAGTTTCTTATGGATAAAACTGTTATTTTACAATTAAAAAATATTACGAAAAAATTTGGAACTAAGGTTATTGCTAACAATAATGTTAGTTTAGATGTATATAAAGGTGAAATTCTTTCTATTCTCGGTGAAAACGGTTGTGGTAAAACAACCCTTATGAATATGGTTGCAGGAATATACTATCCTGATTCCGGTAAAATTCTTATTAATGGCGAAGAAGTTATTATTCGCTCCCCTCGTGATGCCTTTGACCATAAAATTGGTATGATTCACCAGCACTTTAAGTTAATTGATATTTTTAGTGCAGCACAAAATGTTGCATTAGGTGTTGAAGGTGAAAAATTTAATCTTAAAGAAGTAAATAACCGTATTAAAGAAATGGCAAAAAAATACGGATTCAATATAAATCTTGATAAGAAAATCTACGAAATGTCTGTTTCAGAAAAGCAAACTGTCGAAATCTTAAAGGTTTTATACAGAGGTGCTGATATTCTTATATTAGATGAGCCTACAGCAGTTTTAACTCCACAAGAAATAAGAAGTTTATTCAAGGTATTAAGTGCAATGAGAGATGATGGTAAGTCAATCATTATCATTACACACAAGTTAAATGAGGTTATGGAAATCTCTGATAGAGTAACTGTTTTGCGTAAGGGTGACCACGTTGCTACGGTAAACACTTCAGAAACTACTGAAAAAGAGCTTACTGAAATGATGGTTGGTGAAAAGATTGACCTTAACATCAACCGTACAGAGCCAGTCGACAGAAAATTAAGACTTTCCGTTTCAGGCTTAACAGTAAAAAATCCTGATGGCTATAATGTGGTTGACAATGTTTCTTTTGACGCTTTCGGCGGTGAAATTCTCGGCATTGCAGGTATTGCAGGCAGTGGCCAAAAGGAATTACTTGAAGCGATTGCAGGACTTAATAACTATGAAAATGGTACATTGATTTATTATCATCCTAAAAAAGACAAGCCTGTTTCCTTCTTCCACAAAACATATAAACGTGTTATGGAACTTGCACATGAAAACGCATTTATGGATGAAAATGGAAATGATATCGACTTTACAAAGTTATCTAAAAAAGAAATTAAATACCTTGTAAGCAGTGAAAAAATCATTTTCAAAGAAGATGAGGTCATTGACTTAAAAGATAAATCTCCAAGAGAAATTCGTGAACTTGGTATTCGCCTTTCCTTTGTCCCTGAGGACAGACTTGGTATGGGGCTTGTTGGTAATATGGACATTGTTGACAATATGATGCTTCGCAGTTATCGTAAGGGTAAGTCAATTTTCCTTGACAGAAAGCGCCCCCAAGACCTTGCTGACAGAATTATCAACGACTTGAAGGTTAATACTCCCGATTCACATACTGCGGTAAGAAAGCTTTCAGGCGGTAATGTTCAAAAGGTACTTGTTGGCCGCGAAATTGCTGCTGCTCCCGCAATTTTAATGACCGCCTACCCTGTTCGTGGACTTGATATTAACTCGTCATACACTATATATAATCTTCTTAACGAGCAGAAGCAAAAAGGTGTTTCCGTAATTTTTGTCGGTGAAGATTTAGATGTATTGATGGCGCTTAGTGACAGAATATTAGTTTTAAGTGGTGGTAAGGTTTCGGGCATTGTTGATGCAAGAACAACTACAAAAGATGAAATTGGTCTTTTGATGGTGCAATCCAATAAGAATGAGGTGACGGAATGAAAAAAAATAAAAATAACTTAAAAGAACCTTTTGTTCGAATTGTTAAACGAGATAATATTAATATTCAAAAAATAATTCTTATTTATTCCATCGCAATTGTTGGCGGACTGCTTTTAAGCGGTTTAATCTCTATGATGTTTTCGAATAAAAGCTTGGGTGATTTCTTCCAATCATTATTCACAGGTGCTTTTGGTAGTGAACGTAAATTCTGGCTTTTACTTCAGGACACCGCTCTCCTTCTCGGTACATCAATGGCGTTACTTCCAGCTTTTAAAATGAAGTTCTGGAATTTGGGTGGCAACGGTCAAATTCTTGTTGGTTGCCTTTCAGCTATTGCTTGTATGTTTTACCTTGGTGGCAAGGTAGATGATTCTATCATAATTCCGCTTATGCTCTTGGCAAGTGTAGCCGCAGGTGCAATATGGGCGGCTCTTCCCGCAATCTTTAAGGCAAAGTTTAACACTAACGAATCTCTTTTTACTCTTATGATGAACTATATTGCGCAAGGTCTTGTATCTTTATGCATTACAATTTGGGTAAAATCAGGCTCAGGTGTTTTAGCTCCAATTCCTCATGGTAATATTCCTGATATTGGTAACAAATATTTATTGCCTATCATTTTGTTTACAGTAATTACGATTTTAATGCATGTTTATCTTCGTTCCTCAAAACACGGTTATGAAATTTCTGTTGTTGGTGAAAGCATTAATACGGCAAAATATGTAGGAATTAAGGTTGATAAAGTTATTATCAGAACAATGATTTTATCAGGTGCAATTGCCGGCCTTGTTGGCTTTGTTCTTGCAGGCTCAATTAACCATACAATAAGTACAGCATCTGCAAACAATATGGGCTTTACCGGCATAATGGCTACTTGGCTTGCAGCGTTTAACCCTTTACTTATTATCCTTACAAGCTTTTTCATCACCTTTATTTCTAAAGGTATGGTAGAGGTAAGAAAAACATTTATGTTTACAAATGATTCAATATCAAACATTGTTGTGGGCATTGTATATTTTGCAGTAATTATTTGCTCGTTCTTTATTAACTACAAACTTGTGTTCAGAAAAAAAGAAAAGGAGGAATTTAAGAAATGACAGTTACATTCTTAATGAGTGCTATTGCAATCGGCACAGTTCTT
>CALCBQ010000066.1 GCA_937897215.1 uncultured Clostridia bacterium
CCTTTTGTTTGATACAGTTATTTTAACACAAAGTTTTTAAAATAGCAACGGCGGGGTCTTGCCCCGCCTAAAATTATGTGTTCTCAAAAAGATTTTCATCTTCTATCAATTCTTCATTAAAGTCAATAATGTCATCCTTAACAGGCAACGAATTGTTATCATACATTACCACCCATTCTTCAATAGGTATATCTTCAATATAAAGACCGGTAACTGCTAAATTCCCCTCATAAACCTTGACTTTGATGTAAGCATCTTTGGTATATAAATCATGATATCGCGACGACAATATTTCACCGTCATAATCCACAGGATATTCATCAAGACGATTTGCATTTCTCTGTGTAGGTTTAAGATAATCCCCATCTTCAGGTTTTTCATCCGAAACCGACTCGCCATATGCCTTGCCATCTTCGTAAGTACCAAGTAAAACATATTTATCTTCGTACAATGGATACCACAAATCATATTGAACGGGTGAAAAAATTACTTTTCCTTTTTGAATTGATGCGATATTTATATCCAAAACGTATTGTGTACCATATTTTTCCACTTCAGTCTGTGCGCTATTTCCATAAACAACCATAGAAACAGGCACAACCAACTGCACAATTATTACTATTATCAAAATTGGAAGGGTTAATTTTTTAAGCATTTTCATTACCTCCCTCTGCTTGTTCTTTCAGTTTTTTCTTTACTGAAAGCAGTTTCCAGTTTATTGCAATTATTACCGCACCAAAGATTACAAGAATTGTACCGAATGAGAAATATGTCAATTCAAAAATTCCGCTGTAAACAAGATTGATAATTTGTACAAAAGCAGTAACAAGTCCCAAATTTACAAGGAAAAGTCTTAATTCTTTTACACCCGCACAAATAAGCACCACACCAAATGTTGCAATCACTGCTCTTGTTACGAGTATCATACCTCCTGTCAGCAATGATATAAAGTCATATTTCCAATCTGCAAAAGTATCAATGAATGTCATAATAATTGTTATAACCATTATTCCATACGGTAATGCGACTATTAAAATCTTACTAAGATTTTCTTTGAAACTTTTAATTCTGATTATCGTCGCAATAATGGGCAATAAAAGACAAATTGCGCTTCCGCTTATCATTGATATCAATTCATTTTCAGAATAATTTTCGTGGAACGCTACCACTGAAAGTGCTCCTGTTGTCACAAATAATCCCAAAAGACTTAATGGTTTATACGGTAATGAATATGGTGCCTTTTCTGCTGACAGAATGTACATACATAAGAAAACAGAAATATATAGTAAAAGAATTCCGTCAAAAGAGTTCAACAAAACACCGGCATCTATCCCCACAACATTATATATCCATATCAGAATTATTCCCGCAAGTGTTGTAATCCATTGCACATACACGCCTCTTGAATCGTCCTTATTGCGTGCAAATATGGTTGTAAAAATAATTGCAACAACAAATATAACTGTTGAGATTATTACATATTTTAATAATTCATATGTGATTATATGAATTGATGCGTAAAGCACAAACGCAAGCGGTGACACCGCATTAAAAAGAAACATTATGGGTATTACCATAAACGCGTCAATTGCAAGACAATTTATATAACCCAAATTTATGTTGTGAATATCATTGAGAAGTGCAATCGTCGCAACAAGACCCACCGTCCATAATATTGCCGCGCCCTCGCGCCATGCCACACTCTCTTTTTTCTTTAACAAAGTAAATACGGCTGCCCCCTGACCAAGAAGTATGGGCACAAATGCAAATACAGTTTGTAAGGCT
>CALCBQ010000067.1 GCA_937897215.1 uncultured Clostridia bacterium
ACGGTGCATATTCACGCTTTAAGTTTGAGAGTGGTGTTCACAGAGTTCAGCGTGTTCCTGAAACTGAAAGCCAAGGCAGAATTCAGACATCCACCGTTACTGTTGCAGTACTTCCTGAAGCAGAAGATGTTGACTTTGAATTGAATCCTGCCGAATTACAAATTGATGTTTTCCGTTCAAGTGGTGCAGGTGGACAAAAGGTTAACAAGACTTCATCTGCAATCCGTGTTACTCACTTGCCTACCGGCATGGTTGTTGAGTGTCAGGACGAAAGAAGTCAGCACAAGAACAAAGACAAAGCGCTTAAAGTTCTTCGTTCACGACTTCTTGAAATTGAACAGGCAAAGCACGACGCTGAAATTGCGGGGCAAAGAAAAAGTCAGGTTGGTACCGGCGACCGCAGTGAGCGAATCAGAACTTATAACTTCCCACAAGGACGAGTTAGCGACCACAGAATTGGTCTTACACTTTATAAAATTGAGCAGATTATGAACGGCGACCTTGATGAAATCATTGATGCACTCATAACTGCAGATACTGCAGAAAAATTAAAAGCAAACGAGTAAGAACTCGTTTAAAAGGATGGTTCTATGAAAACTTTTAAAGTAAACAAACTTGAAATGTTTGCAATAACTAAGCCAACTGCATTTAAAGTTATTTCTACGACATTCTACCTTTTGCTTGCATTTCTTGTAATCATTACTTCTTTAAATTCTATTGATTCTGATACAATTACTCTTTTGGTAACTCTTATTCTTGTTGCAATTATGTTGTTGTTCTTTCCTAAATTAGTAGTGAATTCAAAAATAGTTTTATCCGTTCAACCACAAGAAGAACTTCAAAACGGTGAAGCACTTAGAAGAACAGACTACCTTTTAAGCATATTAAATCCCAAATTCAAAAAAGAGTACCAACAACTTTGTGCTAACAGAATTGCTTACTTAATAAATTTAGGATATTTTCAACAAGCAAAAGAAGAAAATGAGTTATTTCTTCAACATTTCGGTACGGAAACCAGTCCACTTATATCTGCAGCATTTTTCTACAACAAATCTGTTCTCAATCTTTATGAAGAAAATTTTGATGAATACAAAATCAACATAAAGAAAGCATATGAATTCAAAGATTCTGCTAAAGGTTTAGCAAAAATAAATCTTATTAATATGATTGACAATAATACTCATTTTGTTAATTCATTTTTTACTGATGACCCTAATTTTGAAACTGTTGTTTTGAATGATATAAAATTAGCTGAGCGTATTGGTAAAAGCGCTGTATTTTCACGATATTTTGCGATTTTTAACTACTATAAAAGACATGAAAACAAAGAAAAAGCAATACAATATGCAAACACATTAATTCAAGTAGCAAACGGAAACTTTGAGTTATATGATTGTAGAGTAGCAAAGGAATACATAGAAAATGGAAACAGTAGTAATTAACATTACAACTGAATATGAAAAAGCATTAGAGGAATCTGCAAAGCTTCTTAAAAACGGAGAAGTTGTAGGTATTCCTACCGAAACTGTTTACGGACTTGCTGCAAACGCACTCGACGAAGATGCAGTTAAAAAAATCTTCGTTGCAAAAGGCAGACCAAGTGATAATCCTTTAATTGTACACATTGCAAAGTTTGAAGATTTAGCGCCATTGGTTGAAGAAATCCCTGAAAAAGTCAAGGTTATGGCAGATGCATTCTGGCCTGCTCCTCTTACAATGATTATGAAAAAGAGTGATAAGGTTTCAAACATGGTTTCGGGAAATCTCGACACAGTTGCTGTTCGTATGCCTAAAAGTGATTATGCAAGGGCAATTATTGAGAGTTGTGGTTTACCACTTGCGGCACCATCAGCAAATCTTTCTGGTAGCCCTAGCCCTACAAACGCAAAGTATGTTTTTGACGATATGAACGGTAGAATTCCACTTATTATTGACGG
>CALCBQ010000068.1 GCA_937897215.1 uncultured Clostridia bacterium
CCTCTGCAAGTCGCTCGTCGCCACCACCGTGTCCGCCGTAAGCACCAACCATATCGCCGGTAAGTTTTAAATCAACTTCTTCAACGATTTTTTCATCGGTCTTTGTAGGATGAATTTTTGAAACATAGAACTTCGCTTCTTCAAAGTTGCCGTAAATTTCGCCCAAAGTACCAACAATATGTATTCTGCGAAGGGACATTGAAGAGCCACCAACCATATTGTGTGTACCTGTAGCACCACTTTCAAAGTTTACAAGAACAGACTGATGGTCAACAACATCGTTATCGCACTTGTAAATGCATTTTCCGTAAGGGGAATCGCCTTTAAGAAGATTGATTTTATCTTCAATAGTTGGGTTTTCAATGTGCTCAAGTTTGTCCCATATATAGAATGCCCAACGTTCTGGTTGGTCAATATAAAGTCGCTTTGCAGAATATCTGCAATCCTCAACTAATGGACAATCCACAAGGCAACGAGTTCCTGCATTTTCAGGTGCATTCTCAGGCTTGAACTGATATTTACCACCAAAACTTGAAATTTGTGTTGGTTTTGTATCACTCATCATCCACATCATAATATCAATGTCGTGGCAACATTTAGCAAGAAGCATTGATGTGTGGCATTCTTTACTGTTTGCCCATTTACCGCGCACATAAGATGTTGAAAGATGATGATAACTTACATGCTCAAGTGTCTGAATATTCATTATATTGCCGATTTCGCCTTTAACCAAGCGCTCTTTAATAGCATAATAGAAAGGAGTGTAGCGAAGCACATGGCAAATCATAACCTTTGAGTTGTTCTTTCTTGCGCACGCTACTATTTCTCGCATTTCTTCTTCGTTAGGTGCAAATGGCTTTTCAAGTAACATATCATAACCTGCGTCTAAAAGGGGAATAGCAGTTTCAAGGTGCTGATGGTCCATAGTGCCATTGATTACTGTGTCAGCAAGTTTGCTGTGTTTTGCTAATTCTTGTGCAGATTCAAAGCACATATCTTCACTGAATCCGAACTTTTTCATACACATTTCTCGTCTTACAGGATTAGGGTCAGCAACACCGACAATCTGCAAAAGTTCAGGATTTGTAATGGCAAGTTCAGCATAAATTAAAGCCCTGTGGCCTGCACCAACAATAATAGCAGTAATAGGTTTTGACATAAATATCATCTCACTAAAAAGTGTATTTTTATCAAGTGAATTATACCACACCTACACAAAAAGTAAAGAAAAAAAGCAAAAAAATGCCTTCCCCTTGAGGGGAAGGTGGATTTTGCGAAACAAAAGACGGATGAGGTGTAATTATTTTACAAGATTAATTACAGTAAGTACAGCACCTGCATCGCCATCAATTGCAACTTTGCCCTTGTTATATGCTTCAACAGGGTCAAGTTTACCGTCAACAAGTTTCATAAGATTTGTTGGGTTAACAGTTACAATAGCGTGTCTGTCATAGTATTCATATGGCTCTACATTAACGTTGTGGTCTTTAACTTCAATGTAGAAAATGCCGTTTACATTTTTGCCTTCAAGGTTAATCTGTAAAGCAACAACACCATCAATAGCACTTGCATCTGCATCTGCGAATTTTGCCTTAACTTTTGCTACAACTTGTTCGTATGTCATTATTTTTCACTCCAATTCATTTTTTTATAATTTTATCATAAACATATTTTCTTTGCAAATTTCAAAACTACTGAAAATCAGGTGAAAATCGGCTAAAAAACACGCAAAATTGGTCGTTTTAACCAATTTATATAACTAAAATATATAAAAAATAACGAAAGTAATTTGCTTGTAATAGCAATCTTAACAAAAATAATTTTTTTAAGAAATTTACATATTTTTAATGACAAAAAAGGTGTTTTGTAGTATAATAAATTGATATTATGCGCAATTATGCGTAAATATGCTTTTCGGAGGGAAAAAGTTATGGCATTGGTAAAAAAAGAGGCTTATTTTAACTCATCAAATGGTGTAAATAAAATCAGAACTCTCATCTGGGAAGATGACGAATTAACACCTATCGGAATAGTTCAACTTACTCACGGTATGGCTGAACATATTGCTCGCTATGATGCATTTGCACGTTTTTTAGCATCTAATGGATTTGTAGTTTGTGGTAACGACCACTTGGGCCACGGCAAGAGTATTGACAGCCGTGCAGAAATCGGATTTATGGGCGAAGAAAATGGCG
>CALCBQ010000069.1 GCA_937897215.1 uncultured Clostridia bacterium
AAGAGAACGATGATGTTCAGAATGTATATCATAACTGGGAAAACGAAGACGACTATGAATAATTGCAGTAATTTGGCGTATTTTCACTTTTGCGTCGTCGACTTACACTCGTAAGCCTTCCTCCTTAAAAGCGAAAATCCATCCAAATTCCAAGCAATTCTCAAGTTGTAGGTGTTTTTTAATGTTGAGGTCGAAATACACTCGTATTCCATCGGGCTCAAAAACAGAATTTCATCAAAAATACCTACAATTCTCCGATTTCTTAAAAGCGAAAATCCATCCAAATTCCAAGCAATTCTCAAATAATAATTACGAATTACGCATTCCGAATTACGAATTACAACTTTGGTGTTTTATGAAACAATATGATTATCTTATAGTGGGGGCAGGGCTTTTTGGTGCTGTGTTTGCCCACGAAACGACAAAACAAGGCAAGCGTTGTCTTGTGATTGAAAAAAGAAATCATACGGGCGGTAATATCTACTGCGAAACTATTGAAGATATTACAGTTCACAAATACGGTGCGCATATTTTTCATACAAGCAGTGAGCGTGTGTGGGATTATGTTAATTCGTTTTGCGAATTCAACAACTTCATAAATACGCCAATGGCAAATTATGAGGGTAAACTTTACAACTTGCCCTTTAATATGAATACTTTTTCACAGATTTTTGGTGTTACTACCCCTGAAGAAGCGAAAGCAATTATTGAAGAACAACGAAGCGAAATCAAAGGCGAGCCAAAAAATCTTGAAGAACAGGCAATCAGTTTAGTAGGTCGTGAGATTTATACAAAACTTGTAAAGGGCTATACCGAAAAACAATGGGGGCGCGACTGCAAGGATTTGCCTGCATTTATTATCAAGCGTCTGCCAGTCCGTTACACTTACGACAACAACTATTTTAACGATACTTATCAGGGAATCCCTGTAAACGGCTATAACGAGTTGATTGATAAACTTTTAGATGGTGTTGAGGTGCGACTTAATACAGATTTTCTTGCAGATAAAGATTATTATTTATCACTTGCAGAAAAATGTGTATACACAGGCACAATCGACAGCTATTTTAACTACGCTCTCGGTAATCTTGATTATCGTAGCTTGCGATTTGAAACTGAAACTCTCCCAATAAAAGAATTTCAGCCGGTTGCAGTTGTGAATTATAACGAGCGTCAGATTCCGTTTACACGAATTATTGAACACAAGCATTTTGAGTTCGGTAAACAAGAGAAAACTGTTATAACTCGCGAATACCCTGCAAACTGGGAGATTGGCGACGAGCCATATTACCCTGTAAATGATGAACGAAACAATGCTTTGTATGAAGAGTATAAAGCTCTTGCCGAAAACGAGAAAAATGTCATATTCGGTGGCCGTTTAGGTCAGTACAAATATTTTGATATGGACAAGTGCATTTTTTCTGCACTTACACTTTGTGATAAGGAGTTAAGTAATGAGTAACATTAAAATTACTGCAATTATGCCGGTTTATAATGTTGAAAATTACATAGGCAAGTGCATTGAAAGTTTGCAGGCACAAACCCTTACTGAATGGGAACTTATTGCCGTTGATGACGGTAGCCCTGACAATAGTGGTGCAATTTGTGATGCTTATGCTCTTTTAGATAATCGAATTACCGTAATCCACAAAGAAAACGGCGGTGCGCCAAGCGCTCGTAATACTGCAATACCACATGCAAAAGGTGAGTATCTCTACTTTGTTGATTCAGACGACTGGGCAGAGCCTACAATGTTTGAAGATATGTACAACAAAGCAAAAGAAAATGACGCTCAACTTGTAGTTGCTGGTTATTATATTGACACTTATTACTCCGATACTGAATATTACACACAAGAGCAGGCGTTACCGTCAAAAGTGTTTGCAAATCAACAAGAATTTCGCGAATATGCTCACAAAATGTTTGATAAAAATCTTCTTTATACACCTTGGAACAAACTTTTTTCAAGAGAGTATATAATGGAGAATAATATTCGTTTTAAGAACACTTTCTGGGACGATTTTCCATTTAACCTTGATGTTGTAAGAGATGTTGAGCGTGTAGTTTTAATGGAAGAAAAGTATTACCATTTTATGCGCGCTCGCGCAGACAGCGAAACTGCAAAATATCGTAGTGATATGCTTGAAAAACGCGAAGAAGAGCACGGTTGGATGCTTGACTTATACAACTATTGGAATGTAACTTCCGACGAAAGCCGAGAAATGATAAATCGCAGATATATTGAGCGTGTAGTAGGTTGTATTGAAAATGTAACAAACTCTGCTTGTACTCTTACAACCAAAGAGAAAAAAGAGCAGATTAAAAATATGATTACAAGTGAAAATGTGCGCACAGCGTTAAAATATGCAAAGCCCAACTCCCTTGTAATGAAAATAATGCTTATACCAATTAAACTTAAATGGACTTGGCTTACCTACCTTGAGGGCGCTTTTATTTCAAAAGTAAAATCAGGTAATGTAAAACTTTTCGCCAAGTTAAAAGCGAATAGATAGAAGGATTTTAAGAATGTCATTAAAAAATAAAAAGTTATTTTTACTTGATATGGACGGAACAATTTATGAGGGTGCTCGTCTTTTCGAATGTGTCAATGAATTTTTAGCACACATTGAGTCAGTTGGTGGTCAGTATGTGTTTATCACAAACAACTCCTCACGCTCCGTTAAAGATTATGTTATAAAGCTTTCAAATATGGGAATTAAAGTTACAGAAGATAACTTTTTCACATCTTCACAGGCAACTGCTTTGTATCTTAACAAGCATTTCCCTAACAAGAAAATCTATTGTATGGGCACAAAGTCAATGATTGCCGAAATGGAAAAATACGGTGTCAATATTACAACTGAAGCCGATGAAGATACTGATTGTATCTGTGTTGGTTATGATACCGAGCTTACATATAAAAAGTTGTGGGATGTTTCTTATCTTCTTCAGACAAAGAAAGACATTCCATACATCGCAACAAACCCTGACAGAGGTTGCCCAACTGAATTTGGTCTTGTGCCTGACTGCTTTGCAATGTGTGAGGCAATTAACTATGCAACTAATCGCAGACCACTTTATATTGGTAAACCAGACGGATTTATGATTGATTTCTCCGTTGAGCGTTCGCCTTTTACAAAAGAAGAAACCGTTGTAATCGGCGACCGACTTTATACAGATATTGCATCAGGCGTGAATGCAGGTGTTGACACAATCTGTGTGTTAAGTGGCGAAAGCACTATGAGTGATATCGAAAACAGCGAAATCAAACCCACTTATGTTCGTGAAGATATTAAAGAAATACTTAAAGAATTGCAGGTGTAAATAATGGAATACGATGCTTTTGATGCGGGAATTGAATTAGGCGGACTTCGTAATCGTGATGATATAAGACTTCTTATTTGCTATCTTCTTAAAAGTGTTGATGCACCAATGACAAGACAAATGCTTAACGACGCTATGCAAGAAGATGGACTTGCAAATTTCTTTGAAGTAGGTCAGGCAATTGAGGAACTCTTAAAAACAGGTAATATTACCGCCGATATTTTAGATGGCGAAGAAGTAATTACGGTTACCGAAAGAGGCAGAGACGCGGCAGAACTTTTACAGACAAGTTTGCCGAAAACTGTCCGTGAAAAAGCGGTCAACTCCGCAATAAAATTTGTAACACGCGCTAAAGTTGAGCGTGAAAATAGAATTGAAGTCAGAAAAGAGGACGACGGTGGTTATACAATCACATTTACTCTTTTTGACCGCGATACCGAACTTATGAAACTTTCAATTTATGTGGTTGATAGTCTTCAATTAGAAACAGTAAAACAGAATTTCATAAATGACCCTGTTAAGGTTTACTCCAGTATTATTACATCATTAACAGTATAAAGGAGAATATATATGTCCAAGGAACTTGAAAAACAGTATAATCCGAAAAATGTTGAAGACAGAATATATAAAGACTGGCTCGACAACAAATATT
>CALCBQ010000070.1 GCA_937897215.1 uncultured Clostridia bacterium
TTGACGGTAGTCAGGGCACAACAGGCCTTAAGATTTTTGACCGTCTTGCAAAAAGAGAAGATATAGAACTTATAACTCTTCCCGAAAATTTAAGAAAAGACACAAATGCAAGAAAACAAGCACTCAATAGTGCCGATATTGCATTCCTTTGTCTCCCTGATGTAGCAGCCATTGAGGCAGTTAGTCTTATCGAAAACGATAATACAATCGTGATTGACACATCAACTGCACACAGAACAAACGAGGGTTGGGCTTACGGATTCCCTGAACTTTCAAAAGAATTTGAAACAAAACTTAAAAACTCAAAACGAATTGCAGTGCCGGGTTGTTACGCAAGTGGTTTTATTGCACTTGTTAAACCACTTGTTGACGCAGGGATTATTGATAATGATATCTGTATCGCTTGTCATGCTATGTCAGGTTATAGTGGTGCAGGTAAAAATGGTATTGCACAATACGAAGATGAAAATCGTGATACTCTTTTAGATGCACCAAGAGAATATGCTCTCACTCAACAACATAAGCACTTAAAAGAAATGAAAGCAATTTCAGGACTTAATAATGAACCAATTTTTAGCCCATATATCTGCAACTATTTCAGTGGTATGGTTATGACAGTTCCACTTTTCAAAAAAGATTTGAAAGATGGCAAAACTGCCGAAGATATTAAGGCACTTTACAAAGAAAAATACAATTCAGACATTGTAAAATATAAAGAAAGTATTGACGAAAACGGCTTTATCTCAGGTAACAAAATGAGCGAAAATGACGGTATGGAAGTTACAGTTTGTGGTAATGAAGACAGAATTTTGCTTATTGCAAGATATGATAATCTTGGCAAAGGTGCTTCTGGCGCCGCAGTTCAATGCTTGAATGTTAAAATGGGAATTTCTCCTGAATACCAGTTGAGTCTGTAAAATGCGTAGGGGTCGGCGTCCTCGACGACCCTAAACTAAAATAATATGGAATTTAAAAAGAGAAAACCAACCAGATTAAAAAATTTTGACTATTCAACAAAAGGTTATTATTTTATAACCATTTGTGCCATCGAAAAAGAAAAAGCAATATTTGGTAAAATAAAAAGAGAAAGCTTACAAACGGAGCCATATATTCAATTAACTGGTTATGGTGAGATTGTAAAAAATCAGATAGAAGAAATAAACTCTGTTTATGATGATGTGAATATTTATCCGTATGTAATTATGCCTAATCATATTCACTTTATCATTGAGATTGATGGGTCGTCGGGGACGCCGACCCCTACGAATGCACGAATACCATCAATTGTTTCGACATTCAAAAGAATGACAAATAGAAAAGCTGGTTTTAAAATATGGCAACGTGGTTACAATGACCACATAGTTCGTAATGATGAAGATTATTTGAGAATAACAGAGTATATAATGAATAATCCGTACGGAAAGATTTGGTGAACAATATGCAATTTATCAACGGTGGTGTTACTGCACCAAAAGGATTCAAAGCAAGTGGTATTCACTGTGGAATCCGTAAAAATAAAACAAAAAAAGATTTAGCACTTATTCTTTGTGAAACTGAATGTGACGCAGCAGCAGTTTATACACAGAATCTCGTTTACGGTGCACCAATTACAGTTACAAGAAACAATATTGCAGACGGTAAAGCATACGGTGTAATTTGCAATAGTGGTATTGCTAACACTTGTAATGCTGACGGCATTGAAAAAGCCGAAATGATGTGCGAAATCGTAGCAAAAGCAACAGGACTTAAATCAACAGATTTTGTTGTTGCATCAACAGGTGTTATTGGTCAGCCTATTGATATTGAGCCAATCCAGAATGGTATGGCACAACTTGTGGCAGAATTAAATGAAAACGGCTCTGATTCAGCAGCTCAGGCAATTATGACAACTGACACAGTTAAAAAAGAGTTTGCAGTTTCATTCACTCTCCAAGGAAAAGAATGTAAAATCGGTGCTATCTCAAAGGGTAGTGGTATGATTCATCCAAATATGGCAACAATGCTCGGCTTTATCACAACTGACGCTAACATTTCAAGCGAAATGCTCAAGAAAGCACTTTTGGATGTTGTTAAAGATAGCTTTAATATGTTGTCAGTTGATGGCGATACTTCAACAAACGATACTGTTGCAGTTCTCGCATCAGGACTTTGCGAAAATGCTCGTATTGAAACAGAAAATGATGATTATAAAACATTTGTGAACGCATTAGCAGCAATTTGCGAGAAACTCGTAAAACTTATGGCAAAAGACGGCGAGGGTGCAACAAAACTTGTTGAATGTCAGGTAAGTGGTGCAAAAACAAAAGAAATCGCAAAGACTTGTGCAAAGAGCGTAATTTGTTCATCACTTGTAAAAGCAGCAATGTTTGGTGCAGACGCTAACTGGGGACGAATCCTTTGTGCACTCGGTTATGCAGGTGTAGATATTGATGTGAACAAGGTTGATGTTTCATTCAAGTCAAAAGGTGGAGAAATCGCAGTTTGTAAAGACGGCGCAGGAATCGAGTTCTCAGAAGAAATCGCAAAACAAGTTCTTATAGAGGACGAAGTTTATATTATAGTTTCTCTTAATGATGGCGAATATAATGCAACTGCATACGGCTGCGACCTTACATATGAATATGTAAAAATTAACGGCGACTACAGAACCTAAGATAAACTGCTTTCCTCCCTCTGACGAGGGAGGTGGCAAAACGAAGTTTTGACGGAGGGAGAGAAATGCTTACATATAACAAAGATTTAGTAAAGTATGCAAAAGAACTTCGTAAAACTATGACACCTTGGGAAATAAAATTATGGACTCAATTTTTAAGAAATTACCCAATAAGATTTCAAAGACAAAAGGTTATCGATAATTATATTGTCGATTTTTATTGTGCAAAAGCACGCATTGTTATAGAATTAGATGGTGGGGGTCATTATACTGAAGAACAAATAAAGTATGATGAGCAACGCACAGAAGTATTAAATAAATATAATTTACAAGTAATAAGAGTTTGTAATATTGATATTGATAATAATTTTTATAATGTTTGTGAGCACATTGATAGAGAGGTTAAAAAATCTCTCCCTCAGTCTGCTACGCAGACAGCTCCCTCGTCAGAGGGAGCAAAGGATTAAACCCTTTGGAGGCATAAGGTAATGGACATTTCAAAACTTTCTCACGCTGACCGTAGTGAAGTGCTTGTTCAGGCGCTCCCTTATATTCAGCATTATCACAATAAAACAGTTGTTATAAAATACGGCGGTAACGCTATGATTAACGAAGACTTGCAAGATGCAG
>CALCBQ010000071.1 GCA_937897215.1 uncultured Clostridia bacterium
TTTGCCACCTCCCTCATGGAGGGAGGGTAGTAGGTTGTGTCTATGCAATTAGCCCTACAAACTCAAATTTACATAGCCCCAATTTCAATATGTCAATTTTTCGTTGTGTTTTTTATTACTTTTACCTATATAAAAACTCACGCGCTTCGTGTATAATTGAATTATTGAATCACAACTATCAAAGAAAGGATTTTTTTATGAACTATGTAAGCAAAAAAGAAAGACGCAGTTTCTTAACCGGTCTTGCAGGGCAAAATATTGTTTACTGCTTTATTGGTGCTTCGTTCTTTCAATATTTCTTAACTGATATTGCCAAGTTCCCTGCGCACTATGTTGCAATTCTTCTTATTGCAATGAAGGTGTGGGATGGTGTCAATGACCCTATTGTTGGTTCAATCGTTGACCGTCATCGTTTTAAAAATGGCGAAAAACTCCGCCCATTACTTAAATACACACCAATACCTGTTGGTATTTTCACAGTACTTATTTTCGTTGTATTCTCAACTGACGAAAAACTTTTATGGCTTCGCATGAGATACTTTGTAATTATGTATCTGTGTTGGGACATTTCTTACACTATGCAAGATGTTGCAATCTGGGGTATGACTGCGGTTGTTACACCAAACTCAAGTGAACGCGACAAATTTGTACAGATGGCTCGCACTGTGGGCTCAGTTTTCTACGGCGTATTCAGTGCAGTTATTCCTATGATTATGGAAATTGTTGCAAAGCAGTCAGGTAATTCATTGGCGCTCATGACTGTTTTATTTGCTATAATCTTTGGTCTTGGTGGTGCTTTAGTCAGCGCAAAATGCTATAAGGCACAAGAAAGAGTCCGCCTTGTTGAGCCCACACAACAACAGACATCACTTATTGAATGTTTCAAACTGTTATTCCAGAATAAAATGCTTATGCTTGTAACACTTTCAAACATTTTTGGCTCACTTGCATTCGGCAATAACTTGGTTACATACTTCTTCAAATATAAAATGGAGCCGGTATTTATTGCGGGCTTTGAACTTGGACCTCTTACTCTTACAACAGTTTATGGTGCAATCACTTATGCGCCAAGTTTCTTGGGTATGATTTTTGCCGACAAACTTAAAATCAAATTCAAGGGTCATAGAAATCTTCTTATCTTCATTCAGATTTGCACAATTGTTGGCAAAGTGCTTGCTTGGATTATCGGATTTGAGGGCAACAACATTCTTATTGGTATGATTATTATGGCAATCTGCGCAATTCCGTCAGGTGCGGCAAGTATTGCACAGACTTCTCTTTTCTGTGATAGTGTTGACTATATGGAATGGAAAACAGGCAAGCGTACAGAGGGTGTTACATTTTCAATGCAGACATTCTTCACAAAGATTTCAAGTGGTATTACAGGCGCATTGGCTACACTTTCACTCAGTATTCTCGGCTATGTTGCAGTTGAAGATTTTGAGGGTGCGGTTTACCTTGGCACTCAAACCGAGAGCTTTGAAAACTGGATTTGGCCACTTACAATGCTCACTCCTGCAATAGCGGCGGTACTTTATATTATCCCGCTTCTCTTTATCAAATACACACCTGAACAAAAAGCACAGGTTGAAGCAGAATTAGCAGAACGCAGAGCGAAAGCAGAAGTTACTGAATAGAATATGAAACGACTGGTTGAAAAACTCAATCAGTCGTTCTTGTTTGTTGAAATCACTGCTTTTATGTGCTAAAATAAAAACATTGAAAGGGGAAATTTTTATGAGTAAAGTTTTAACTCCTGAGCAAATCAAGAAAAAAGAGTTGCGAAAGGTAAAAGAGATTGCTTATTGGGAAAAGCAGAAAGCAAGACCTAAAGGTAACACATATTTTTGGTACCTTGTGCTTATAATCGCGCTTATTTATGCAGTTGATGAAATTGCATCACAAATCAATGCTCTTATGCAGACTGAAATCGCCAACGAATTTTTCAAAAGCGAAAGTGCAGTTACCATTCTTAACCTTTTGAATGTTGTAGCAATTCCGTTTCAGATTTTAGGTCTTCTTTACAGACCACTTGCAGACCGTTTTGGCAGAAAGACATTCCTTATTATCAACACCTTTGGAATGGCATTTGCATTGTTTGTTATTTTCCTTTCACAAAACGCAATTATGTATTTTATAGGTGCATGTATGATTCTTTTCTTTGTGCCTCACGATATGCACGTTGTTTATATTATGGAATCTGCACCTGCTAAAAGTCGTGCTATTACATATTCTGTAGTCAAATTCTTTGCAAATATGGCAGTTATGCTTGTGCCTGTTCTTCGTCGTTTGCTTATGCAGAATGCAAGCGAATGGCGTAATGTTTATATGATTCCTGCAATAGTTGGTATTGTTGTTTCTCTTGTTGCTCTTCTTTGTGCAAGAGAAACTGACGCCTTTATTGAGTCTCGTCTTCGTTATCTTAAAATGACTGAAGAGGAATTACAAGCAGAAGAAGCAAAGAAAAAGGCTCAGGATTCTCAGGGTGGTCTTATTGATGCACTTAAATTCGGTATGAAACACAAGCAACTCCGTTGGGTATTTATCTGCTTTGCCCTTGCAGGTATTGGCGTTATTGGTAGTATGAACTATCAGGCAATTCTTACCCACGGTTATGCCCAGAGTGTATATGGCTCAAATGCAAAAGAGTTTTTGGACCTTGTAAGTGTCAATCAGGTTAGTCAGGCGCTTATCTTATACCCTATTGGCATGGCACTTTCACAAGTTATTATGGGCTTTATTTCTGATAAAAAAGGCAGAAAAGCAGCGGCGATTACAGTTGCTACAAACTGTGTTTTATGCTTTATAGCATTCACGATAGGTGCAAGAATGAATCTTACACCATCTCTTGTAGGATTCTTCTGTGGTGCGTTTGTTGGTAGTTATTACTCAACAAACGATGTACTTATTATGATGGCAAGTGAATCTGCACCAACAAATCTTCGTTCTTCTGCAACAGCAGCACAAACTGTTGTCGGATTTGTAGGATATGCAATCGGCTTTATTACAAACACAATTCTCGCCCTTATTTTTGGCGATGGTGTAATAGGCACAGTTGCTCTTTGCTTGCTTGTACCAAGTTTTGTAATCACTATTATTGCACTTATTAAAAATACTCACGATACAAAAGGTCTTGACCTTGAAACTGTTACAGGTACAGAGTGGGACTAATTTGAAGTAAGAAGTAATAGTGAATAGTTAAAAAGTAAACTCCCTACAAAATTTGTAGGGAGTTTTAGTTTGTTACTTTAACTTAGAATTATTTTACACTTGAAATGAATTTCTTAAACTGTGCTTTACCCTTTTCATTTCTGTCAAACACACCGCACTGTTCAAGAATACTTGCAAATACAAGTCCGATTTCGTCGCGAAGAATCTGTTCACAATTGTCTTCGTTAATATCGTCATATTTTGCCTTGATTTTCATTGTCCAATCATAGTGCTTTGCAATTCTTTCGTCTGCTTTAATATCTTTATTTTCGAGAATTGCATCACGAAGAATTGCCATTTCTGTTTTAAGACGAGACGGAAGCACTGCAAGTCCCATAACTTCGATAAGACCGATATTTTCTTTCTTGATGTTATGATATTCAGGGTGTGGATGGTAGAATCCGTCAGGATATTCTTCTGTTGTAATATTATTACGAAGAACAAGGTCGATTTCATATTTGCCATTTACAAATCTTGTAATTGGTGTAATTGTGTTATGAATTTCTCCGTCGTCAGTTTTGGCGATAATAAACGCTTCATCATCTGAATAATCGCGCCATGTTGCAAGGATTTTGCCTGCAAGCGTGCAAATTCTGTCAGTGTCCTCCCCTTGAAGACGGATAACACTCATTGGCCATTTTACAATACCTGCTGTAACATCTTCGAAGCCCTCAAAAGTAACGAATTCTTCGATTTCTGCCTTTGCCATTGCAAACTCATAACGACCACCCTGAAAATGCTCGTGAGTAAGAATTGAACCACCCGAAATTGGCAAATCAGAGTTTGAGCCGATAAAGTAGTGTGGGAATTGCTTCACAAAATCAAAAAGGCGTCTGAAATTCTTTTCACAAACTTTCATTGGTTTGTGTGCTTCGTCAAACACGATACAATGCTCGTTATAGTAAACATAAGGAGAATATTGAAGATAAGCATTCACACCGTCAAGGCAAATTGGAATGACTCTGTGATTTTGACGTGCGGGATGATTTACACGACCGCGGTAACCCTCATTTTCTTTACAGAGAAGGCAAGTAGGATATGAACTTTGTTCCATTTTTGTAGCCGCCGCAATTGCTTTAGGGTCTTTTTCAGGTTTTGCGAGATTGATTGTAATATCAATATCGCCATACTGTGTTTTTGTAATCCACTTAACATCATTTTTTATTCTGTATTCGCGGATATAGTCGCTTTTTCTTGAAAGATGATAGTAGTAATCGGTTGCACTTTCAGGAGAAATCTTATATTTTTCTTTAAATGTTTTAATAACTTCTGATGGTCTTGGAGTAATTGCCCCCATTACCTTTGTATCAAACAAATCTTTATATACAACCGAATCTTCGCAAAGTCCTTTTTCCACAGCATAGTCAAGAATTGTTTTAAGGATTTCTTGAAGGTCAGCACTCTTTACTTCGGCATCAGTTTCCATATTGTCCAAATCTAAAATTTCAAGAATTCTGTTAACAGCCCAAATTTTATCTGCTTCTTCAATCAAGCCCTCTTTAACGCCGTATGCTACAAGAGAATTTATTGCTTCGTAAATGTTCATTGTGATTACTCCTTAAATGCCAAATTTATCTATTATAATTATAAAACTTTTATTTCATATTTCAAGATGTTTTTACAAAAAAACGGCAGAGAATTCAATCTCTGCCGTAATTTTTATTTTATGGGGATTAAAGTTTGATAATCAAAATACCAGCGATTATTGCTGCAATTACAAAGAGAATAACCCATGGTGTTGCACCTATACTAAATTCAGGAGTACCGCTTAACACAAAACCTGTGCTCTGTGCAGGTGCTCTGTTAATACTTGAAGAACCACTGTTGCCTAAATTTGTGTTAGGAGTTGATGGTGCTTCAGGTGCTGGTGTTTCCGGAGCCGGTGTTTCAGGAGTTGGTGTTTCTGGTGTAGGTTCTACAGGTGTAGGTGTTTCGCCACCGCCACCAAGAAGTCCGCCGAGGAGACCGCCAAGTGAGCCGAGAATGCCTGTAATACCGCTGATATCAAATGAGCCGAGAAGACCAAGAATACTATCAAGGTTAATGTTACCAATAAGGTCTGTAATAGCACTTAAATCAAGGTTGCCAAGGTCAAGGTCGCCAAGTTCGCCAAGGTCAAATCCCATATCTTCAAAGCCCTTAAGAACTTGTTCAAGAGCAGATGCAAGACCTTCTAAGTCAATATCAAGACCAGGAATTGATGGAATAGTAATTCCGCTGTTTGCATCATTTTCTGCTTTTTCTTCCCAAGTCATAAGTTCTGGGATTGATGTGTCATAATACATAAACTGAGGATAATCAGCATTTGTGTCGATTGTATATTCTTCTGTTGCTGTAAGAAGCCAAATATAGAATGCAGTTGTACCGTCATCTTCACTGTACTTGATATGACCTAAGTTCTTGATGAACCATGTGTTGTCAGGTGCCTGACAAAGTGAAGCGTCAATAACATTATCAGGAGAGATATAGTTCTTCTCTTTATGTAATTCCTGAACATAGTTTTCGCCAAGAGTATAACCCATATCAGCTGCTCTTGCAAAACCACTTGCATTGTAAACTTCAATTACACCGTCGCTGTTCCAGTTTGCAGATGGTGTAACAGGAGCAATATATCTGTTGTAGTTTGTAACATTAGCATAGCTGTTGATTTTAGGGTCAACTACAATTTCTTTCTGACCAAGGAAGCCTAAGTCAAGTACATATGTATAACCAACCATATCTTTTACAATATTGTCAGTATTCTTAGCTGCATAACCAACTTTATTTACAATCTGTAAAAGCTTTGAGCCTGCGTTTGCACGTTTTTCGCCAAGTGCAGCTGTGTTTTCGCCGAACATAGCATCTTTTGCAGCATCAAAACTGTAACCTGGTACAAGGCACCAGAATGATGGCATATATGCAAATACAGGAACAAAAATTCTATCATAAACTGCCTGTTTTGTAGCAGGGTCGCTCATAATATCATTAGCCATTGAAGCCAACTGTTCAAATACAGGAATGAAAGAAACAAGTTCGCCTAATTCAGGGTTACTTAAAATTTCTTGCGCAAGAAGGAATGCAAGTGCATCGCCATCAATCTGAACATTACCTGTGAAAAGTTGACCAAGCATTTCAAGACCGTTGAATGCAGAGTTTGCCATTACAAGATTTTCAATATCGCCGTAACCGTATGTGTTAAGGTACAAACTTACAATTGCACCGCCCATACTTTCGGCGTTGATTGAAACTTTCTTATGACCTGACTGGTCTATTACATCGTCAATGAAAGCCTGAAGGTCTGCAACTATTTCAGTTGGGTCCCCTGTCCAGTCATATGTAAAGAAATACACATGATTATTGCCGAGTTCATCATAAAGAGCTTTTGAAAGTTTGCCTTCTTCTGTTAACTCGCCGTCAAAAACCATATACTGTTCAACAGGACGACTGTCGCATTTAACAACTACAGGAACAGGATTTCCGTTTTCATCCACAGCAGTACGATTAGCGTTGTTGTCATACATAACAGGTGCAAAAATTGTTTTTACTGCAGTTTCTACCGCACCGACAAACAACTCTGTGTTTGATGTGTCTAAAAGGAATTGTGCAAGTTGTGGCATAACAGGTAAAATACCATTGACAATATTGTCAGTTGAGAAAATCTCATTACCCTCTGCTACTTCGCCTGCATAGAGTGTTTCACCGATTCCGCGCACCTGAATTACAGGAGCATGGCCACAATTACAAGTTGTACCCGCTGCAAATGCAGGTAAAACCATGATTGAAGTCAACGCAATTGCGAGGATTAAGCTTAACGCGATTTTGATTTTTTTCATATAATCCCTCCGTTACTATATATAACTAGGACTATTCTATCATACATTTTTACTTTTTACAACATTTTTTTATTAAAAAATGCTTTCAATTGTTTTTGTTGAAATTTGTGGCGAATACCGCCAACTTTCTATGTGGTTGCCGTCATAATAATACTTCATAGGAGCGGGCTTATTGTTATCGGGAAAACTGTCAACAATTGAGAGTTTAATTTTCATTTTTTCGGGATTTATACTCTTTATGTAAACGCTTGCCAAGTCTCCTTCACGCACATCATCTGTATATTCCGCAAGCCCTGCAAGATTAGGCGACAATTCTATGAAAACCCCATATTTTTCAATGGTCCTCACAATTCCGCCAACGGTTTGCCCTGCCTTGAAATTCTGCGCATTTTCTTCCCAAGTACCAAGTAACTCTTTGTGAGAAAGAGTAACTCTGCCCATCTCATCAATACTTTTTACCACCGCTTTTATTGTGGTATTCACAGAAAAGCGGACACTCGGATGAGGAATTCGTGAAACCGAGATACTGTCAATAGGTAAAAGTGCAGAAATTCCGCAACCTATATCACAAAACGAGCCGAAACTTTCATTATGAGTAACACGGGCTTCAACAATATCGCCTGGTTGCAGATTTTTTATGTAGTTTTCCATACATTCTTCCTGCACTACACGGCGACTGAGTATTGCGGTGCGCACGCCTTGTTCGTCATCCATAAAATCAATGATTTTAAAGCACACAGGTTTGTTTACGCGAGAAATAATGGCAATATCACGAACACTTCCGTCAGAAATGCCTATTGCACATTCTTCCCGTGGGATTATGCCCTCAATTATACCTAAATCAATATGAAGATTATGTTCGTGGTCGCAAAGAACGGCTTTTGCTTCAAGTATTTTTTCGGTAAAAAAGCATTCTCGCAAGCCGTTTATGGACTCCATATACCTCTTGTTGATTTTGTTTTCAGTAATTGTCCCCTCAGGGTAGTACTTCTTCATATTTATCACCTTTATTTTCAAATTAATACATTGATATGATTAAAAATATGAAAAGAGAATTAAATTAAGGTATTTTATTTTTGCGTTATTTGTGATATCATATAATGTAATATGTTTTGAGGTAGATTTTATGGACATAAGAGTTAATGATATTCTTGAAATGAAAAAACCGCATCCTTGTGGCGAAAAAAAGTTTTTAGTACTTCGTGCAGGTATGGATTTTCGTATTCGTTGTATTAAATGCGAACGCGAAGTTATGGTGCCACGCGTAAAAATTGAAAAGAATATAAAAAAAGTAATCAGGGAGAACGAAGATGTTTGATAAATTATTAGGTATTGAAGCAAGATTTGAAAATGTAAACGAGCAGTTGTGCGACCCTGCTACGGTCAGCGACCAACAGCTCTATACTAAGTTAATGAAAGAGTTAAAACAGTTAACTCCTGTTGTTGAAAAATTTCGTGAATACAAGGGCTACAAAGATACTTTTGAAGAATCAAAAATGCTATTAGACGAAGGCGGAATGGACAAAGATTTCAAAGAAATGGTACAAGAAGAGTTTGAAACTGCAAAAGAACAACTCGAAGTTACTTGGGAAGAACTTAAAATACTTCTTCTCCCACGCGACCCTAATGATGACCGAAATGTTATTATTGAAATCCGTGGTGGTGCAGGTGGCGAAGAAGCAGCTCTTTTTGCAAACTCACTTTTCAGAATGTACACAATGTATGCTGAAGCACGCGGTTGGAAAATGGAAATACTCAGCGAAAACCCAACAGAACTTGGTGGTTATAAGGAAGTTATTTTCTCAGTTGACGGCGACGGTGCGTATTCACGCTTTAAGTTTGAAAGTGGTG
>CALCBQ010000072.1 GCA_937897215.1 uncultured Clostridia bacterium
GTTACCCTCTTTGAAAAGGTAAACAAACTTTTTGCTCATTTTTATACCTCCAAAAAATTATTAACAAATTTATGGTTGTGCCATTGGTACACTTAACCTTATAAATTGTATCAAAAAAAGATTTTATTTTCAATAGTTTTTACCTATTTTTTTCCACCATTCTAAAATTGTTTGTTTATATACAAAAATACTGCATTTTATTCATAGACTTTTGTTGTTTTTTGTGATATATTTTATTTATTACAAAAATTTTGATTCTGGTGAGAAATTTGGAATTACTTAACTACGAAATCCTTAATGCCAGTGGCGAGGCAGACAAAAACTCAATACCTTTATTCACTTATGACACATATCCGTGCTTTATTGATTTGGCATTCCCGAAAAATATGAGTGTGCATGATGTTATTGTGGTATTCCCTGAAAATACTGAAGTGGAATATACTGTTTTGTCGGGGCTTGATGGTGTTAATTTCTATAAAAAAGGCAAAAGCCCTAAAATTGCACGATACATTCGTATTTTTATAAAATATTACAGTGGTGCAAGACCCACAATCAACAATATTGAAATTCTTGGGGAGGACTGCTCATTCCCTGCTAAAAAGACAGAATTTCATGAGCCGGAAATCTTTTCAAAGACTGATTTTGCAAAGCCCATTACTGACGACGAAATCATAGATGATGTTATTGGAATTATAGGCAGAGCAATCGGCGAAAAATACACAGAGCAATTTGAATTACGCCTTGACAGACGGCTTCGTGAAGATTACTTTGAAGTAGCATCGCTTCGCGGAAAAATTGTGCTTACATCAAACAGTGGTTTAGGTCTTGCTAGCGCTTTTAACTGCTATCTCAAAGAAGTTTGCAACTGCCACATTTCTAGATTTGGCAAACAGGTAAATCTGCCACACAATTTGCCACAGGTTAACGGCAAAATCCACCGCACTACAAAGTGTGAGCATCGCTATGCATACAACTATTGCACACACTCATACTCAATGGCATTCTGGGGCAAGGATGAATGGCAGAAAGAAATCGATTTTCTTGCAATGAACGGTGTTAATTTAGTGCTTGACATTCTCGGTATGGAAGAGGTTTACAGAAGATTTTTAACTAAACTTGGTTACCGCCACCGTGAAATCAAGAATTTTCTTGTAGGTCCCTCTTATTACGCTTGGTTTTATATGAGCAACATCTGTTCTATTGGTGGGCCTATTCACGACGATTTTTTCATTGAAAAATGTGAGCTTGCTCGCGAAAATCACAGAAGAATGCAAGTGCTTGGAATGAACATTGTGCTTCAGGCATACACAGGCATTGTGCCGCGTGATATACAGAAAAAGGACAGAGAAGTACCCGTAATTGAGCAAGGCGATTGGAAAGGTATTGAAAGGCCTTTGATTGTCAGCCCTGACAGTGTGCATTACATTAAATATGCTCAGATTTTCTATGAATGTCAGAAAGAAGTATTCGGGGACATTACTCATTTTTATGCAGGGGATGTTTGTCATGAAGGTGGCAAACTGAACAAAAAGAGTGCAAAAGAAAGTTTCAATAATGTTATGGAGAGTATGCTCTCATTCGACAAAGATGCTATGTGGGTCGTTCAATGCTGGGCTATGAACCCTACTCCCCTTTTCACAAAATCCGTTAAGCAATATCGCGACAAACACATTCTTATGCTTGATTTGAATGCAGAAAAAATCAATCATAACGCTAACAATATGGCTCGTCTTTCAAAATACGGGAACGCACTTTTCGGACTTCTTAACAATTTCGGCGGCAGACACGGACTTTTCGGGGATTTACCATCACTTGTAAAAAATTTTAACGCGACAAAAAGTCGACCTAATTTCAAGGGACTTGCCCTCACAGCAGAAAGCGTGAATGTTAATCCTATTGTTACTGATTTGTTCTTCTCTTTTGTCTGGGAAGATATTGAAAATATCAACGAATGGGTGCAGAAATACGCTATTCGTCGATATGGTAAAGAGAATGAAAACATAAGCAAATCCATGGAATTGCTTTTGAAAACTGTATGGGGAAATGACAGCGGTGCTTTAAGTTTTGGTGCACCTGAAACTATGTTCTGTCGAAGACCTATGGACCCTGAAACAAAATTATTTACTGCCCGCGGAGTTGTGAAACTTTCGTATTCTAAATCCACATTTGACGAAGCAGTAAAACTTTTCCTTGCAGATTATGACAAATTCAAAAACAACGAATGTTACGTTTATGACGCAGTTGATTTATTAAGACAATCACTCTCGAATAAACTTTCAAGTCTTTCTAAAAAGTGCATATCTGCATACAAATCAAAGGATTATTTTGCATTTTTGGAATACAACGAGCAACTTATGAAAAATGCAGATTTGCTTGACAGAGTACTTCTTAACTGCAAAGATTTCTCATTCAGTTCATATATTGAGCCGGTTTGCGAATACACAGAAAAACTTGACGATTTCACAAAAGAGTTGTATATGATTAACGCGAAAGCTCTTATTACTACTTGGTATTGCAGACTACTCTCTGACAAAGGTAATCTTCACGATTATGCTCACAGACAAATGGGCGACCTTATAAACTCGTTCTATAAAATGAGATGGGAAAAACTTGCAGAACAAGTTAAAACTGAGATGGATGGCGGAAAACCTCAAGAAATCGACTGGTTTAAAGTTGAGTGGGATTGGGTACTTGGAGAAACCAAATATACCAAGAAAGTCCGCGAAGATAGCTTAAAAGCATTAGGAAAACAGATATTATAAGTGCAGAAACGCACTGTAGGGCGGGGTCAAGACCCTGCCCTACTGAATATTATGAGCAACTCTACTAACTCAAATTTATTGATGATTTACATTTTTAACAATTTATTCATTGAAATTATGCAAATAAAATAGTAAAATATTGACAACACTTTTCATATAATATTTTTTGGTGATAATATGAGTTTAATTGAAATCCGTGATATTTATAAAATTTATAATCCCGGCGAAAATGAAGTCAGGGCATTAGATGGTATTGACTTAACCGTTGAGCACGGCGAATTTTTGGCTATTGTGGGTCAGTCAGGCTCAGGCAAATCAACACTTATGAATATGTTGGGACTTTTAGATATTCCTACAAGTGGCACCTACACTCTTGACGGTGTTAATGTTGCAAATATGACCGATGATGAACTCTCAGAAATCCGTAACAAAGAAATTGGCTTTATTTTTCAGGGCTTCAACTTAATTCCAAGTCTTACTGCCGTTGAAAATGTTGAGTTACCTTTAGTTTATCGTGGAATGAAAAAAGATGAGCGCAACAAATTGGCTCTTGAAGCGTTAGAGCGTGTAGGACTTTCACATCGTCTTGACCATTTGCCAAAACAGATGTCAGGTGGTCAGCAACAGCGTGTTGCTATTGCTCGTGCAGTTGCTGCGAGACCTCCTATTATTCTTGCTGACGAGCCTACAGGCAACCTTGACTCACACTCAGGCGTTGAAGTTATGAAAATTCTTCACGAATTACACGAAGAAGGCAGAACAGTTATTCTTATTACTCACGACAACGATATTGCAAACGAAGCACAGAGAGTAATTCGAATACAAGATGGTCAGATTATTTCAGATATTATCAACAAATAATTTTGATTTGTCCAATTACAAAAAATAATACTATTTTAAGGAAAAATGTTGCAAAAAAGTGTAGCATTTTTCCTTTTTTTATGTTAAAATTTGTATTTGTATAATTATATTGTATAGTTTTATGCAATCGGAGGAGAAAAAGATGAAAAGAAAAAGCACATTCAAAAAACTTTTCTGTGTAATCCTTGCAGTTGCGGTTTTTGCAGTAAGCATTCCGTTTACAGCAATTGCGGCAACAACTGACGATGTGAATTTCGTTATTTTAAGCGACCTTCACTATTTCGCAGAAGCATCACAAGGACCTACACAAGAGGACAAAGCAGAATTCAATGAAATGATGCTTATGAACAATGCTACAAGCGGTATTGCACCAGAAATTCTTGATGCAGCACTTGCTAATGTTACTGCTATGGCGTTACAAGGCAAAATTGACTTTTTACTTGTACCTGGCGACTTAACAAGAAACGCTGAAAAAGCCGCTCATCAGGAACTTGTTCAGAAGTTCACAGCGTTTGAGTTGGCAACAGGTATACCTGTTTATGTTATTAACGGTAACCATGATATTAACAATAACAGAGCCGCACTTTATGATGGCGAAAACCTCTTGACAGCTAAGAAAAACCCAGAACTTAGAAGCCAGCTTGACACAACCCCTGAAGAGTTTGAATCTCTTTACAAAGATTTCGGTTATTCTTCAGAAGGTGGCTATTACAGTCGCTATAAAGCAATCGCAGGCAATTCAGAAGGTTCACTTTCATACGCTATTGACCTTCCTAACGATTATCGTCTTATTGCTATTGACTCACAGCTTTATTCTGCCGACAACACAGATTCAGGCCTTAATGAGCAAGAAACTGCAGGTCATATGTCTGACGCTCTTCTTGAGTGGGCACTTAAAGAGTGTGAACAGGCAAAAAAAGACGGTAAAACAATTATCGGTTTCACACATACAAACACAGTTCCTCACTTTGATACAGAAGTTGACCTTTTTGACAACTTCGTTTTCCGTGATTGGGAAAAAGCTGCTGACGCACTTGCAGACGCAGGTATGCACTACACAGTTTCAGGCCATGTTCATATGCAGGATGTTGCAACTTATGTAAGTGATAACGGCGAAGAAATTACTGATATTACAGGTGCTTCAATTTTAAGTTATCCTAACTTATTCAGAAGTGTTACTATGAGCACTGCTTCAAACGGTAACATTAACTGCACATATGAAACACACGACATTGATGAATTTGTTCCTGTTGTAATTGATGGTGTTGCTCAACCAAAGCCATTCAAATATCTTACATGGGAATACAACTTTGGTGGCGACAACATTAAGACATTCGCAACAAATGTTATCAGATATCAGCTTATTTATGGCTTCGGTAAAGATGTTAAAGACGCAGGTGGTCTTTACAACTATTTAAGTGAAACAATCGGTATTAAAGAGCTTATCGCAGGTCTTGTTGACAATGAAATGCTTGGTGGTGCACTTGGCGAAATCGGTAACGCTGCTGCAAAAGCACTTATTTACTCACTTTGCAATCAGTTAGAAAAAGCATATCTCCAAGACCCTGATAAGACAATGGAAATCCTTGACCCAATGCTTGACAAGCTTCTTGGAATTGAAGTTTCTGACTATCCTTCAACTGCATTCAAAGATACACTTGGTTTTGGTAGCACAGGCGAAAAAGGTACATTAGGCGACCTTGCTTCATCAGTTCTTGCTTACCACTACACAAACAACGAAGATTACAAGAACGACAAATTCCTTCTTAACGCTCTTGACCGTTTCTACAATGGTGAAAATGGCGAAATAATTATTAGTACACTTCTTGATGTTGTTCTTAATGACCTTCTTCAGGATACAATTCTCAAAGACATTAAGATTGACCCTGTTTCTTGGGGTATTAACAGTGAAATGGGCGACCTTGTTCAGTCTCTTACAGATATGATTGACGGTCTTCTTGGCACAAACGGCTTCCCTGAAATCGGTGTAAGCGACATTATTTCAATTCTCCTTCTTTCAGGTCTTGTTGGTGGCGACAAACTTTCAGATATCGTTTACGGTCTTCTTGACGAATACCTTACTGACAGTTTCTATGATGTTATTGACGGCGAGTTCTACAGAATTCTTAAAGACCTTACACACGACGACAACCCAGGTTATATGATGGACTTCGACGGCACAGTTACTTACACAGGCAAAGTTGCAGTTCCTCTTTCACAGAATAACCTTCGTCTTCCTTCTCACATTGCAGTAACACTTGGCGAAGATGCTTCTTCAGACAGAAATATCAGCTATGTTACTAAATATAGTATTACAAATACAGATATTCAGATTGTTCCTTACTCAGAAAATCCTGATTTCAGCAAGGGCTCAACAGTTGATGCAGATATCAAGACAAGCTGTGAAGTTGATGCAGAACGTGCATACTCAGCAATTGACTTAAGCTTTATCGGTATTATCAATCACAAAATGACAGTTAATCGTCATATCATCAACATCAAGGGTCTTGAAGCAGGTCAGAAATACTGCTACCGTGTTGGCGATGCATCACGTGGCTGGTGGAGTGATATCGGTGTGATTGATACAGCTGACAACAGCACAGAATTCAGTTTCTTCCATATGACAGACCCACAGTCAGTTACAGAAAAACAGTATGCAGAAAACTGGGCAGTAGCACTTGATACTGCATTCACAAATCACAGTGATGCAGGCTTCATTCTTAACACCGGCGACCTTGTTGACAATGGTGGCGACTTTGTTGAGTGGAAGAGAATGTTCAACACTGCAACAGATGCTCTTATGGACACTGCACTTATGTCTGCATCTGGCAACCACGAAGAACGTGGCGACAATGCACTTGTAAACAACTTTGTATTCTCAAATCTTCCTGAACAGGACACAACAACAGGTGTTTACTACTCATTTGATTATAACACAGCACACATTGCAGTTCTTAACACAAATGACTTGAATGACAGTAACGGACTTTCAGATGCTCAGATTCAGTGGCTTACTGAAAATATGAACGCAAGTGAAAAAGCATGGAAATTCGTAGCACTTCACAAAGCACCATATTCAAATGGTTCACACTTTGATGATGAAGATGTTTCTGCAATCCGTACACAGCTTGCAACACTTATGCCAGAACTTGATATTGACATTGTATTCCAGGGTCATGACCACGTATTTATGCGTACAGATGTTATGAACAACAATGCTGTTGTTGAAACAGAAACACAGACACTCAAATACAACGGTCTTGAATATGTTTCAAAGATTAGTCCTGACGGTACAATCTATTCAATCAACGGTACTGCAGGTTGCAAACACTACGAACCAAAACCAGCAGAAGAAACTGCTGAAGCATTCCCTGCAGGCGAAACAGTACTTTCAATTGATGTTCCTTCATATTCATACATTCAGATTGACGGTGGTAACCTTTACTTCGACTCATACGCTGTAAATGGCGATGGCACAGAAGAAAGAATTGACAGTTTTGCAATTTCAAAGGTTGTTACACTTGAAGATGGTACAGTTATTGACGGTACAAACGGCAACGCTACTGACGAGTCAAACAAGAATGATAATGTAATCGGCGATATTACTGATACATTCCGTCATAACCCTGTAATCTCTTATGTATTAGTTGCAGGCGTTGCGCTCCTTCTTATTGCAGGCGTAGTTGCAACAGTAGTTGTTACAAAGAGAAGACGCGAAGAAGCATAATTAATTCGTAATGCTGAATTCGTAATTAGTAATTAACGGCGAGAGAATTTTCTCTCGCCGTTTTTGTTTAAACAAATTATAGTTTGTCGAGTTCTTTTATATTCGTACTCTGCGTAGGGGTCGGCGTCCTCGACGACCCGTTATTGGTTTATCTGTTAACTTGGTTTGGGTCGTCGAGGAC